>JAQBEG010000215.1:0-4254 GCA_032123985.1 Deltaproteobacteria bacterium | reverse complement strand
ACCTCCTGGACCGGCGACCGCCTCGAGTTCCTGGGCCGAAACGCGAGTCTCGATCATCCGGCCTCGTTGGAGTTAGGGCGGGAACTATCGGGGAAGACAGGAGCGGGCTTGGACCCTTGCGCAGCTCTTCGTACAACCGTGGAGCTCGAGCCGGGAGAACGCACCGAAGTGGTGTTCCTACTCGGGCAGGGAAGGGATTCCGAGGAGGCTCGGACCCTGGTCGAGCGCTACCGCGCGCTGGGGTGCGATGCGCCTCTCCGCGAGGTCGAAGAACACTGGGATCAGGTGCTCGGCACCGTCCATGTCGAGACGCCCGACGCCTCGATGAACCTTCTCCTGAACCGCTGGCTTCTCTATCAGACGCTCTCGTGCCGCATCTGGGCGCGCGCAGCGCTCTACCAGTCCGGGGGCGCCTATGGATTCCGTGACCAGATCCAGGATGTGCTGGCCCTGGCGGTGACCCGGCCGGACCTCGTGCGCGAACACCTCCTCCGAGCTGCTGCGCGGCAGTTCCGCGAGGGCGATGTTCAGCACTGGTGGCATCCCCCGTCCGGTCGCGGAGTTCGGACTCGCATCTCCGACGACCGCCTCTGGTTGCCGTATGCGGTGGCACACTATCTCCGCACCACCGAGGACGCGTCGGTTCTCGACGAAGAGGTTCCGTGGCTCGAGGGGCCGGCTCTCGAGGACGGTCAACAAGAGTCGTACTTCGAGCCCACGGAGTCGGAAGACCGAGCGACGCTATACGAACACTGCGTGCGGGCTCTGGACCGGAGCCTCGAGCTTGGCAGCCACGGCCTTCCATTGATTGGGGCTGGGGATTGGAACGACGGCATGAACCGCGTCGGTCACGAGGGTCGGGGCGAGAGCGTCTGGCTGGGCTGGTTTCTCATCGTGAACCTGCGGGACTTCGCGCGGATCGCCGATCGTCGCGGGGAAGAAGATCGTGCGACGGGCTGGCGGACCACCGCCTCGTCCATCGAGGCCTCGCTGGAGGTGGAGGCATGGGATGGGGAGTGGTACAAGCGCGCCTTCTTCGACGACGGGACACCGCTCGGATCGGCGGAGAACGACGAATGCCAGATCGACTCCATCGCGCAATCCTGGGCGGTGATCTCGGGCGCGGCCGACGAGCAGCGGGCACACCAGGGCATGGAATCCGTGCTGCAACGGCTCGTCCGTCGCGAAGAACGTTTGTTGCCACTGTTCACCCCACCCTTCGACCGAAGCCCCGTGGACCCCGGATACATCAAGGGATACCTCCCCGGCATTCGGGAGAACGGCGGGCAGTACACGCACGCCGCAGCCTGGTCGGTCGTGGCTCTCGCCATGCTTGGCGAGGGAGACCAGGCCTTCGAGCTCTTCGATCTGCTGAGCCCCATCCATCATGCGAGCAACCGCGCGGATCTCCAGCGCTACAAAGGGGAGCCTTACGCGGTTGCCGCGGACATCTATTCCGAAGGTGCCAACGCGGGACGGGGAGGCTGGACCTGGTACACCGGAGCGGCGGGCTGGCTCTACCGCGCGGGTTTGGAATCCATTCTCGGATTTAGCAAGCAGGGCGCAGCACTCCGCATCGACCCTTGCATCCCCCGGGAGTGGAAGGGTTTCGACCTAACCTACCGTCACGGTGACACCATTTACCGAATCACCGTCGAAAATCCCAATGGAGTTTGCCGCGGTGTCTCGCGCATAAGCCTCGACCAAGCCCAGCTCGCGAAAGAAGCGCTCGTGCCCTTGTCCGACGACGGTTTGGAGCACCGTGTCGAGGTGGTGCTCGGGTAGGCGCAAGCGACTCGAGGTCCGCCGCAACCAATTCGAGCCGATCGGTGTGCCCTCCTTGTCGGTCAGTCCCGATCAACAGACGATCCATTGCCCCTAAGCCTTCGTGCCGCGTCTTCAGCTGCTCGGCCGCGAGACGGATTCGCCATCGACGGCAGCCTTCGAGTTTCTCTGGCCGTCTCGTTTGGACGTCGGGGCTTTGGGCGGTGCTCGCGAGCGTACGTTGAAGTGCGCAAAATGCTCCTCAAGGGTCTCTTCTGATTCAAGAAATTTCGATCGGGGCCGATGAAAGGAAGGCACTGCGCTACACCGATTTCTGGACGAGCGCCTCGAGGAGAAGAGACATGGCTCTGCGTCCCCTGGCTTTCAGCGTTCGCCTGCGTGACAAGGAGAAGGGGCGAACCCTTCGCGTCCAGAACGATCCGCAAAATTCGAAACGCTTCGTGCTGGAAGATATGCGTGACGGCGAGGAAACGCGGATTCGAAGTTTCGCTTCGCTACCCGACGCAGTACAGGACGCGGCCTCGACCTGGCGTAAGCGACTACACTGAGCCCCTCTGGGATTGATTCCGCTCGACCGTAGACCATATCGGTGGGTAGGAGGAATCTTCGCGCGGGTCACGCGGTCTCTCAGCTCCCATACACTCGCTGAATGGTCTCCCTGAGCCGCGCTGGCCCCTCGTTTCGGAGCAATCCGCCGTGCCCACCAATTAGATGCTTGAAGGGCAGGTCGAGAATTCGTTCGAAGTCTGGTCGCAAAGACCCTCCCGGCTGCGTCTGCATCTTGCTCCACGGTGGTCCGATCTGGGCTGGATGCTGGAAGCCCAGCAGGCGAGTCGCGAGTCTGGCCGCATGCGACATGAGGTTGTGTGGGGCCCAGTGCTGCACACTGTCACACGTGATCAGCAGGCCTCCATCGCGTTCGAGCAAGATCGCGGCTTCGGGCAAGACGGTTTCGCGAAACAAGAAGACTCGCGCGTCCGGTATTGGAAGCAGGGTCGAGTCGGACAGGACGACGTCGGAGGCGCCCGCAGGAGACCTTTCCGTGCCAGAGACCGTCCAGCGTTTTGCCTGGTATCGATCGATGTAGTAGTCGTCGTCCATTCCATGGAAGCCGATCTTCATGACGTGCTTCACTCGGCCGAGTGCATCGAGCGCTGCCTCACCCGATTCGTCCAAGCGGACCGTGTTGATCAGGGTTAGTTCCTCGCCGTTCCGCAGGATGATCATATTGCGTGGCAAACGGAGCAGCGGCTTGAACTGGACTGAGCCTGTGACGAAATACGCGTCCGAGAAGATCTCTTGGATGGAGCCGTGTGGTTCAGCCTTGGGAAAGCGAGTTGTCATTGTTCTTCTCCGCCCAAGATCTCGGGACTACTTGCGAACCCCGACTCGCGCAGCAAGCCTCAGCAGCGTTCCATGTAGCCGCCCAGTGTAGGAGATCGGAATCGTCTCGGGGCCGCGTGGCCGAATTTCCTTCCAGCGCACCAACTCCTGCTCCGATTCGCCCGCTTCGAGGCGAGCCAGCAATTCGTCGGGATCGAAGTCGATGCCGATTGCATTCTCAGTGAAGGCGGGACCGTCCAGGAAGGCGTTGATCTCGTCGTGGCTGTGGAAGTTGTCGATCTGCAACTCGACCTGGTTGCGATCCGGGTCGTGGTAGTACATCGACGTCGTGCCGCCGTGGTTGATGCACCAATGAGGCTTGATCCCGGTTCTCTCGAGCCGGCGGTAGGTCTGCAGCAGATCCCCGAGGTTTGGGTAGGTATACGCCACATGGTCGACGCCTGACAGGAACTTTGGCTTGGGTAAGAGGCCCGGCATGTTGGCGATGGCCACGCGATGATGCTCGTCATCGTATGTCAGGAAGGTGATGAAGTTGTTCGCGTACATCACCTCGGCCTCGAGGACAGTCTGGTACCAGTCGATCATTGCCTAGTAGCGCTTCGTCCGCATCACAACATGAGCGAACTTCGCCGGCGCGATCTTGCCGCGCGCGCGTGCGGTCGCAGGGATTCGCCCGTGCTCGGACATCTCGATCCTCCTGTTAGGCGCGTGGACTCACTCGGTTGCGAAGGACGCCAATTCTCTCGATCTCGAGCTCGACAACGTCGCCCGGATCCAGAAACGCCCAGCGCTCGATACCGGTCCCGTCTCCCACGGTGCCCGTGCCGATCAGCTCGCCGGGAAGCACTCGCTCGCCGAGAGACGCCTCGGCAATCATGGCCCCGATCGAGTGGTGCATCTCGCTGGTATGGCCGACGCCGCGCAACGCGCCGTTGACTCGGACCTCCATGCGCAGCGAACCGGGGTCCGGGATCTCGTCGGCCGTCACGATCCAGGGCCCGATGATGTTGCCGCCCCTCGAAGTCCTTGCCCTTCAACGGGCCGAGTTTGCCGCCCATCAGCTCGGCGAGCAGACGATCTCGGGCCGACACGTCGTTGTAGATCGTGTAGCCGAAGATGTGGGCG
>JAQBEG010000214.1:0-3589 GCA_032123985.1 Deltaproteobacteria bacterium | reverse complement strand
CAGCTCGCGAGGGTGAGGCTCTAGATAGAGCTGGCCTCTCACATATTCGACGTCGTGGGCCGCGACGAGAAATCGCAATAGCGAAATCACAACGACGAGGGGGGTTCGAGCGTCGCGGTAGTCTTCAATCGCGGCGGAAATTTCTCGTTTCTCGGCGCTGTTTATCATCTTCTTGACGTGACCGAAGAGATGCTCGAGCACGTTGACATGGCGCGAGATCGTTGTGGGTTTTTGAAATGCAGCGACGAAGAGCGCCTGGTAGGCCGGGTACACTTCCTCGTCTGGCACACGACCAAAACTCGCCACGAGGCGGCCCAGTTCTCGGTAGATACGCTCGTCGTGCGCCAGAATCAGCATCTTGTGTGCTTCGTGGAAAGCGACCAACCGACCTCGCGTCAAGCCTCTCGATAGGAGAACTCGCCATCGATTGTGGCTGAAAATTGCCTCGATAAATCGTTCGCGCAGAACCGCGTCGCGGAGCCGTCCCTCTTCCTCGATGGGGAGATCGGGCATCCCACGATTCAGCGCTTGCGCGAAATGACCGACGCCACCCTTGGCCGGCATCCCTCCCGGTGTTCCGTAGACGCGAACCCGAGTCATCCCACAAGAAGGCGAATCCTTCTTGAGGACGAAACCGTCGAGACCGATTCGGGAAAGCTCCGATGTCCGCGCATCTGCATACTCCCTCATCCGACCCGTCCAGTCCTCCCCGGACTCTCTCTCGACGAGCCGTTCGCCGACCTCACCCTGCCTAAGCTGGATCACTGGTCTTGGAATCCCCATGCCGACTTCGATCTCTGGGCAGACCGGGAGCCACATCACGTTCTCGCCCAGCACATCCGTTAGGTATCGATCTCGCTTGTGCCCTCCGTCGAAACGAACTTCTCCTCCGAGCAGACAGGCAGAGACCCCGACTCGAACCGGCATCGCTTCGTCATACCAAGCCATCCAGACTGGCTGTTCTCGCCCCGATAGATCACTCATCGACTGCCTTCGCTCCTTTCATTGCGGACCCTCGAATAAGGTCATCCACGGATCGCCCGAACCCGTTTGAACTCATCGAGGGCCAATTGCCGCTGTACGGCGTGATCGACGATCGGTTTGATGTATTGGACGCGAGATTGCGGCTCCAGCCAGGGCGTATGAATCCACTTGGAATCCACGGCCTGTAGTTCCGGAACCCATCGACGAACGTATTTTCCATCCGGGTCCCATTTCTTCCCTTGCGCGACGGGATTGAAAATCCTGAAGTAGGGCTGGGCATCGGTGCCGGTCGATGCCGACCATTGCCACCCCCCGTTGTTCGAGGCGGGGTCGCCATCAACGAGCGAATCGAAGAAAAAGCGCTCACCACGACGCCAATCGACGAGCAGGTCCTTGGTCAAAAAACTTGCCACGACCATACGCAGGCGATTGTGCATCCAACCCGTTGAACGAAGCTGCCTCATACCAGCGTCCACAATCGGATAGCCGGTCCGCCCCTCACACCAGGCCTCGAAATGCGCCTCCTTCCCGCGCCAATTGAGCTCGTCGTACTCCGGCCTGAAGGCCCCAGCGAGTACATGGGGGTGGTTGACGAGCACCGCGTTATAGAACTCACGCCAGATCAGCTCGTCCAGCCATTTCGAGATTCCGATCCGTGCGCCCGGATCGGAATCGATCTTTCGAAGGCCCTCGGTAAAACATCTCCTCACCGAAATTGCACCGAAGCGAAGATACGGCGACAGCCGTGAGGTTCCATCGATATCGGGGCGGTCCCGGTCGAGATGATATCGACGCGCGGGTCCGGACAGGAATTTTCGCAACCGACGCTTTGCGCTCTCTTCTCCTCCCGTCGGCAGAAGAAGCCCGCTCCGCTTCTCGGTAGCGAGCTGCGAAAGTCGATCTCCGCAGATCGCAACCTTCGGGATGGGTGCGTTGGGGTACCGCGTCGTCGATGAAGAAAATCGGGGCTGTCGCTCCCACGTCCTCCACCATTCATTTCGATAGGGCGTGTAAACGCGATAGTTCCCGCCAGTTTTGGTTTTGATCTCGTCCGCGCCAAATACCGTGTGATCGTCGAGTTGGATGGCCTGCCCTCCGGCTCGAGATATCGCACTAGAAACCTTTAGATCTCGACGTTGACCCAACGGAGTCGACGCATTGTTCCACGAAACTATTGTCGCACCGGTTTTCACCATCAGTTCAGGGATCAGTACCTCCGGTTTTCCCTCAACAATCTGAAGTGCAAATCCTTTCGCCGACAGATCGCCCGCGAGTCGCGCGAGGCAATCGAATAGAAACCGAGCGCGGGGAGAATTCCGGCCGGACCGAGCGATCAAGAGAGGATCGATCACGAACACCGGAAGCCAGGCTGCGACCCGATCCGCAAGCGCTGTCAATGCAAGATTGTCATGCAGTCGCAAGTCGTTTCGAAACCAGTGGATTCCACGTGTCGTGGAGATCCGAACCTCATTCATATGGGTCGCCTCACGCCCATCCTGTTCATGCTGATCAGGTGCCATTTATTGGGCTATTCCGCCGAGTTCGAGATGCGCGACGTTCGCCTCGAGCTGAGCGAGGTTGTCGATTCGATCAATGCCTTTGATGGGCGCAAGTCCTCCAATCCCCGCCCCTCCGATCCAGATGGCGAGCTTCGCAGGAAGTCGTTTTCGGATGTCTCGAAGGATCTGCTCGGCGATCTCCTTCGGCAGCGTCACGATTCCCAGGACGAGAACAGACGAATGTGACCTGACGACGCAATCTACGAGATCCTGCGCAGGGACATCTGCTCCTAGAAAAACCAGATCCGCTCCAGCTCGACTTGCAACGATCGATGCTACGAGAGCTCCAAGGTCATGTGGTTCTCCGCTCGGCGTGGCGAAAACAACCTTGCGCGCACCCCGATTCTCGCTCGCGGCATCCACGAGAGGCATCAGCATGGATCGAACGATGCCCGATGCGAGATGTTCCGCCGGGATACTGAGTTCTCCCCGCTCCCAGCGATCGCCGATCTCGAACAGAAGTGGAAGGACGAAGTTCGTGGCGAATTCAATCGAGCCGAGCTTGGTCAGCTCTTCCGTCAGCAATCTTCGTGCTTCGATTCCATCGAGTCTTTGGAAAGCTGCGATGATTCGCTCGATTGCGTCGAACTGAAGGTTGCTCGACTCGGGAAGAAGGCCTTGGAGTTCAGCAAGGCTCAGCTGAGCCACGCTTCCGATTCGATGGCCGGATTTCACGACGTCTCGGAGAAGCATCAGCCGATCGAGGTCCTCTCCCGAATAGAGTCGGGACCCGCCCTGGGTTCGCCTCGGTGTAACGGCTCGGTATCGAATCTCCCAGGCACGAAGCAACTCAGTCTTCAGACCGGTGATTCTGGCGGCCACACGCACTGGATAACCCGAAATATCCATGGCTTTCTCGACCTGTCTCATTCGCAAAAACACCCTCGCTGGAACACCGTGGATACTATTTCCCCCTAAGGGAATATCATTATACAGCTTTTTTTTATTTTTGTATAGATAATATCTTTACAAAATGCCATCTCCGGCCGATGCTCCCAAAAACGAACCGGACGCCCGCGAAGCATGGAGTCGACCAATGGGACATC
>JAQBEG010000213.1:0-4173 GCA_032123985.1 Deltaproteobacteria bacterium | reverse complement strand
CCAGCTCGGCCATGGCGTTAGTTGGGGCCCTCAAGGTGATCGAGGATCAGCCGGACGCGGTCGTCGTGATCATCTTCCCGGACAACGCATTCAAATACGCTTCCACCTTCGAGCGTCACTTCCCGGAAGTCTGCGCCGCCCGTCCGGACGGCGATGCGACCGGCGAGCCGAGCCCCAAAGAACAACTCTTCAGCACCCTCGTCGAGAATTCCCGCAACACGCATAACACCTGCGAAATAGCGGATCTGTGCATCGCCCTCGAGAGCGACGAGCCGCCGCTCCTGCTCGACGTGCGCGCGCCAGACGTCCACGCCAAACAACACGTTGCGGGGGCGCAGAACATTCCTGTCGCCGAGCTGGGCGCGCGCCTCGGCGAATTGCCAGAGCGGCGCGACCATCCGATCGTCACGGTGTGCAACCGCGGCAACTTGTCGATTTCCGGCATGCTCGTCCTTCAATCGCTCGGTTACCGCAACGTTCGCAGCCTGAACGGCGGGACCGTCGCGTGGGCCGAGCAAGGACTCCCGACCAACCGCTAGCCGGCCGTTTTCGAGTGTACGAGCGCGGAGAGCCGGGGAAAGTTTGGGATTGGAAACCGCGGATCGACGTCAGCCGGGGTCGAAGTCGACTATCGTGAGTCGATGCGGACCTTGCGATCGATACTTTTCTGGCTTCTTGCGGCGGCCGTGCTCGGTACGGTCTCGTGTGCGTCGTCCTCTCCGGTGGCGCCTGCGAGTTCGTCGCCGCAGAGTCCGCCAATGACTTCGCCAAAGAGCGCCTCCGCAACATGCCGTCTCGTCGTCGATTCGTCGGCGTACAACTCCATTGCTGGCCAGACCGACGCGCAGCCGCAGATTGCCGCATGGGGGGCGCGGCTCGAGCCTGGCATGAAGGCGGTCGCGGTTTCACGGGATCTGATCGAGGTGGGGCTGGGCAACGGTGCCGAAGTCTGGATCGAAGGACTTCCTGGCAGCTATATCGTTCTCGACAAGATGGCGAAACGCTGGAAGCGAAAGGTCGATATCTATTTCGGCGAGGATGTCAAAGCCGCGCGGGCGTGGGGTGTCCGCTCGCTCGAGGTTCGATGGGCTGCGCCAGGGGGCAATGCTGCGCGCTGCCCCTGATCAGCAACGATCGGTACGGTCCGTGCGAAACGGATGGGAGTAGGCGGTCCTCCCGGAGTGACCCCGCCACTTCCGTGTGTGCATCTTGATCTGAGCCTTGATCGTATAGAGCCCAGCGCCCAAAATGGCCCCTTGGCGTCTCATCCGCGGTCTACTTGTCAGGACACTACTTAGCGTGGTGCTGAAAACGCCGCTTACTTTGCCTATTCACCCGGTTAGGGACTCTCTCCGTCGATGGCGGCGGGTACCGACGAAATCCTCTGCAGCTCCTCGAAACCCGGTAGCTGCGACAAATCCGGCACCAACACGATCTCGATCCGGCGGTTCTGAGACTTTCCCTCCGCGGTCTCATTGGGTGAGATGGGCGCTGTTTCGCCATAGCTCACAGCGCTTACCCGTCCAGGCTCCAACCCCTTGTCGATCATCACCGACACCACCGAGATTGCGCGCGCCGAGGCGAGTTCCCAATTCGAGGGGAACGCCGTCGTCTGAATGGGAACGTTGTCCGTATGTCCGTCTATCTGGTAGCGGCGGTCCGCGAGTGAAATGAGAAGTCCGCTCACTTCTTCAATCGCCGCGCGGCCCTCGCTCGAAAGGCGTGCCGAGCCTGAATCAAAGAGGACGTCGGTCTGCATCTGGACCACCATGCGGCCATTCGCCATGCTGACCTTGAGCTTGCCCGCATCTACGAGCGAGCTGAACTTGTCCGTCAACTGCTGAAACTGGGAGATTCGCTGTTTTGCTTGGGCCTCCTGTGCCTTGAGTGCAGCCAGCGCACGTGCGTTTTCAGAAAGGGCGCGTTCCTTCTCGGAAAGGCTGCCCTCGAGTGCGCTGCCGCGATCCGCTGCGCTGATCAAATCCCCCTCGAGGCCGCCAATTTGTGCCCTCGCTGTGGCGAGCTCGCTCTCACTCTGGCGGAGGGCTTCGTCGAGTTCGTTGTACTTGCTGGAGGTCACGCAGCCGGTTGTCGCGACAGCGATTGCGATCGTCGCGATCAGAAATCCTTTGCATCGATTCATCTGGTATTCCCCATTGATTTGCTTCGCAATGTAGACTCGGCGTGTCGCTTCGCGCGCGCGGTGATGCGCGACACAAGGCAGATCGCCGATCGATGCGCCGAGAGGCCCTCGGTTCAGTGGCCATGAACAGGAGGATGCTGGAATGAGCGGCTCACGGTGATTCGTTGACTCAATGCTGAGCCGAGAATCTTGGTGGCTTCGCCCACCATCTCCTCCAGGATCTCCGCTGCGGGGCGCCGTTCTTTCAACATTCCCGAGGTCTGACCCGCGGCGTTCATCAACAACTCGTGCCGACCCGCCTCCCGAATCGAGTACGTGAGATCCCGGATCAACACGGCCTGCACGCCCATGGGAAGCGCCGGCATGTCTTCGCGTTCCCAAGCTTCGACGAGCGGATTCGAAATATTGCGCATCGTCTTGCCGCTATAGAGCCGGATCACGATCGCGTCTTTCGCGGCCGCCGCGAGAATTCGATCCTTTTCAGCCACGTTAGGCTAGGCCAGATGGACGACCGCACCCTCAAGGTTGAGGATGCGGTCGGCAGAAGGATGAGGAATCCAATCGTGTAAAGGATGTCCCCGGACTAAAGTGTTAACGATGTGTCCGGCCGTTCGCGGGGTACGGTCCAGACACATTCTTTACACATTTCGCAGCATAGGGGGCCAGGAGGTGGCCCCTATGCCTTTGATGAGGGGTCGGGGGTCCGTTTCGCGAAGCGGCCCGGACCGGGCGAAGGTGCCCCGATCGGAACCTGATTGTCATATCAGGACTTAGCGGCGGCGCGGTAAACTCAGTCTGAAATTCCTGTCCGCCGGAATAGGGGAAATAGCAATGAAGAGAATCCTACCGCTACTGAGCGTAATCCTGATGACCCAAGGAGCGTTGGCAGGCGACCACGAACTCTCGGCAGCCGCAGACAACGTCAGCACAGCGAAGGCTTTTCTGACCTCGGCTACGAGTGGCGATTTGGTGAGCGCAGAAAAGATGGTGCACGACGATTTTTCTTTTGTCCTAATGGGACGCACGCAAATATCCAACCAGGTCCAAGACAAACACACGTACTTCAGTCATTGGATGCCGGAGGTGGTCGGCAAATTGGTTCCTGGCGGTTTTAGGACATTCGAGATCGTGGATGTTATTGCAGATGAAGACAGCGTCGCGCTGTTCGCTGAAGGCGATGCGGCAGGCATCAATGGCAGATACGACAACAAGTACATCTTTGTCTGTGAGTTCTTGGATGGCAAGATCTTGTCGATCGCCGAGTACAACAGCTGTAGCCCGTCAGCAGAATTCGGACATTCAGAGGCCCTAAGCTAAGAGACATCTGACGGGGTCCGGAGGACCCTGAGGAGTGTCTCATGACCAAGCAAAACAAGCAGTCCACCGAAGCAGCCGTGCGCGACATCCATCGCAGCAAGCCGAACATCGCTTGGGAGCGCGACAAGCCGTGACCAGGCGCGAAACATGCGGTCCGCGCACGGGACTCTCCCCAGGAATGGCTTGAGCATCAGCCATAATTGGTTGTATGATCGAGAGATGGCAGGGCACTCATTCGACCGTACCTCCCCGATCTGCGAAGACCTCGAACGGCTGCATTTATCGAATAGGAATACGACAGCGCATGCCGGCCAGCATTCGGCCGTCGGGCGTCAAGAGGGGTGCAAATGAGTACACCTCCAGTACAGGGCGCTTGTCTCTGCGGTGCCGTCCGTTTTCAGGTTACCCTGCCGACACTCTTCTGCGTTCACTGTCACTGCACGATGTGCCAGCGAAATCACGGCGCAGCCTACGTGACCTGGCTCGGCGTTCCGAGGGACCAGACCAAAATCTTCGACGGTCAGGAATTGCTCACGCGGTACTCGTCCTCGAGCCATGGATCGCGGACGTTTTGTAGCCGTTGTGGCACGTCCCTGTTTTGCGAATCAGAGAATCACGCCGACCACGTCGACATCCCCCTCGCAAATATGCAGGGACCGATCGACCGAGTGCCCGAAGCTCACTGCTACTTTGATAGCCACGTGCAGTGGGTC
>JAQBEG010000212.1:0-2868 GCA_032123985.1 Deltaproteobacteria bacterium | reverse complement strand
CTGATCGAAGAGGCGCTCGTGATTCAGCGGGCCATCCACGGTGAGCGGAACCGGGAGGTTGCGAGCCTCTTGAAGGACCTGGGAATGGTCCGGCTTCAAGCGGGACGTAAGGACGAGGCCGCCGACGCCCTCGAACAGTCGCTCGGGATCCGGCGCAGTGTGCTCGACGTCGATCACCCGGAGATCGCCGATACGTTGAATTCCCTAGGCATGGTCGAGCAAAATCGCAACAAGCTCGACCTCGCCGAGGCTCATTATCGCGACGCCGTCGCGATCCGGACGCGCGTTTTGGGACGACGTCACGCGCAGACCTCGATCGCGCGAAACAACCTCGCCGGGGTCCTCTACCAACGAGGGAACTACGCGGCGGCCGCGCCGATCTTCGAGGAAAATCTCGCGGTGCAGAAGGAAGCCCTAGGAGCCGACCATCCCAGCGTGGCCACCAGCATGAACAACCTCGGCGTCGTCTACTTGACCCTCGGCGATATGGATCGCGCCGAGCCGCTCTACCGCGAGGCCCTGAGGATCCGCATTGCCGCCTACGGCGAACATCACAGGACGGTTGCGACCACGCGCTATTACCTCGCCCGACTGCTCCGCGATCGGAAGCGACTCGCGGAGGCCGAAGCCATGATGCGCCGCTCGATTCCGGACATCCCGGACACCGACTCAAATCTCGCCGCGCTCTACCTCGATCTCGGAGAGATGCTGCTCCTCCAAAATCGTCTCGTTGAAGCGCGGGCCCTTCTCGAAGACGCGGTCAGGTTGCACGCGAAGGTCGACGGTCCGGAGCACTGGCGAACGGCGGCGGCTCGAAGCGCCCGCGGTGAGTGGCGCGAGCGGACCGGCGACCGGACGGGCGCCGAGGACGACCTGGTGTTCGCGTGGGCCGCGCTGAGCCCGCGGCCGGCGGACGACGCCCGGCGCCGCAAAGCGCACGATCGCCTCGCGGGCCTGTACCGACGGACTGGGCGGGCGGAGAAGGCGGCGGAGCTTCAGTGACGGATGGGAATCACGCGGCGGCCTTACCGGTAGACCTCGCGCCGATGGCCGACGGTGACGACGAGGACCACGAGCACCTCGTCTCGTACCTCGTAGAGGGCTCGATAGTCACCTGATCGAACACGGAAGCGGGTATCGTGACCGGAGAGTTTCCGGCACCCCACCGGACGCGGATTCACCGCGAGCGCGTCGACGAGGAGGAAGACTCGTTCCGCGACGTCGGTGGGAAGTTTGCGAAGCTGGCGCCTAGCCGCGGGAAGCCATTCGATCTGGTAGACCACCGAGTTATAGACCGAGCTCGGCCTTTATGACGTCGTGGGGAATGCTCTCTCCGGGCTCGGCAAGCGCCGCGTCCGCTGCCGCATTGTCGATCCGGTCCTCTTCCTCTTGGCGCAGCCGCTGAAACAGCGCGAAGTCCTCCGCCGACACGAGAACGGCCACCGTGCGGCCTTCGCTCTCGATAGCGACGGGCTCTCCGGTCGTCTCGACGCTCTTGAGGTTCTCCGGGAGCTTCGCTCCAACTTCTGCGGCAGTCTTGTGGGTCATCGTGCTGTCTCCCGTGCGGCACATCCTGATTGTCGGGCTCGCGTTGTCACACGTGGGAGTATCCGGCGACCAACGGTGACCGTCAAGGTGCGCCGCCTCGGATTTGGCGAACCGAGGCCGATCGGGTTGCGGGGCGACAACCCGCGCGAGGCAACCTTGGTGCGGCGGATCGGCGCCAGGACGGCCCACATTGCGACCAACGCCCCTGAGATCCGGTGCCCTACCGAGCTTTATGGACGGGCGCACTTTGTGGTTGACGATGAACGCGCGGTTCCCGAAAGCGGTCTTAGGCGCGCGAGTTCGCTCGCCCGGTATAGTTGCCCTTCGTGAACCCCGCAGCCACCGATCGCGAACTCGTCGACGCCGTCATCGCGGGGAACCCGGAGGCGGCGGCGCTCTTCGTCGAGCGCTTCTTCCGATTCATCGCCGCGGTCGCGGGGCGTTTCGCCAGGACGCGAACGTCTCTTACACACAACGTCGCGCAAAACGTGATCCGGCTTCTCTGGGACGATGATTTCCGGAGGCTGCGGATGTGGAGCGGCGAGGGAGACTTTGCGTCGTACCTGGCCCCGATCGTTAAGCACAAAGCGGTCGACTATCTGCGCAACCCGTGGAACCGCGTCGAGGTTTCGGGGCTGCCGGGTATCGACGACTACGGGAAGGGACCGTTCGGACTCCCCGACGACGGGCCGGATGCGCACGATGCTCTTCTCGCCGAGGATCGGCGTCGCTCGCTGGTCGCGGCAATGGACAATCTCGGGCCGAGGGATCAAGACGTCCTCGAGCGACGCTGGATCCGCGAGGAGTCCGTCAGCGAGATCGCGCAGGCGCTCGGCGTCAAGGAAAACGCGGTGCACCAGGCGCTGCATCGCGCATTGCGAAACCTGCGGGCGCAGTTACGAAAGGACGCACCCGGCCATTTCGCAGAAGAGTTCGACGCGTATGACGACCTACCATGAGGGCGAAACATCTGACCCCCGACGAGCTTGAGGCCCTCGTGCGTGGCGAGGAGACCGAAGCCGACGTCCGTCACCACCTGAAGGACTGCGCGCCATGCCGCGAGACGGCCCGGGAGGGGATGTTCGCGACACGCTACATCCGGCCGCTTGCCAGCGATCATCCTGATGAGCACGTGCTTACGGCGCTGTGGTCGAACGCACTGTCGTCCGCGCGAAAGGCGCAGGTCGTGGGGCACGTGGCGACGTGCTCGCGCTGTGGCGTGCTCCTCGAACGGCTGATGCGCGCGACTCCTCCTGAGACAAGTCCGTCCGAAGTCGACCTTCGGCAGCTCGCCGAAACGCGAGCCTGGGCCGCAGCCTC
>JAQBEG010000211.1:0-2691 GCA_032123985.1 Deltaproteobacteria bacterium | reverse complement strand
CCGGAGAACCCGAGGGCTTCTTGCCGGCCGGTGCTCGCAGCCGGTTCACAGCTGCGCTGGATGAGTGGATCGCGGCGCAGCGATTCAACGCCGATCGACCCGAGGCACTGACGAATCTCGGCGCGCTGTATCTGGAGCGTGGGGCAATCGACGACGCCGCAACGTTGTTCAGCCAGGCCATCAAACTGGATCCGACCTTCATCCAGGCAACGGTCAACCTGGCCGACGTCCACCGTGCGCGCGGGGACGAGGCAGGAGCGGAACAAGCTTTGCGCGATGCCCTGACGCGTAACCCGGACGCGGCGGCCGTGCATCACGCGCTGGGGTTGTCGTTGATCCGACAGGGCCGGACGGCCGACGCCCTGGCAGCGCTGAAAGACGCGCAGCGGCTCGAACCGATGAACGCCCGCTTCGCCTTCGTCTATGCGGTGGCGCTCCACGACACCGGTAAACAGGCGGCGGCGATCTCAAACCTCCAGGAGGCACTCAACCGCCACCCGTACGACCGCGACATGCTGGCGGCACTCGCGGCGTACGAGCGGGAACCTCGCTGAGGGCCATCCCGCGTCTGGATGGATCTGTTTTAACGGACTCGTTGCGACTGCGTTACTTCGGCTGGCTGAGCGCTGGCGATGGCAACTCGATCATCGGGATCTGCGCGGCCAGTACCATGTTGGTCGCCGCGTCGAGCTTGTTCTCGAGCTGATAAAAGCGCGCCGTCATAACGGGGCCCACGGCCTTCTTGAACTTCCCGAGATACTTTTTCCGGACCTTTGCGCTCTTTTCCTGGAACTTGAGCGAGTCGGCAAGCAGTTGATTCGCCGTCGCATCGTCGAGATTGTCGTAAGAGGCTGCGAAGTCGGTAATGACCTTCACGCGCAGGTTGCCAATCTCTTTCACGTCGGCCGCATAGCGATCATAGACCGGCCAGAAGGCGGCGGCCTGCTCCGGGGCCAGGCCGAGGCCCTGCGAGATAATCAGTTTGCGCTCCGCCTGCACCAGCGTCCGGCCTTCTTCGACCGCGGAATTGAACTCGCTGAGGGAGGGATTGACCTGGGCCTGCACGGCAACGGGTAGCGTGAAGGAGGCCAGGATGGCGATAACAGCAACTAGTTGTTTCATGAAATTGCTTTCCTGTTTTCGTGGTTTGGTCAGAAGTCAAAAGAGACGCCAAGGGCCGGACCGGAGAGGGCCATGTCATACCCGAACAGCGCAGTCCCGCTGCCATTTTCGTAGTCCATGTCGATGTAGCGGTAGGCGCCGACCACGCTGATCCGCTCGGACGCCTGCCAGCGCACGGCCGCCAACGCCTGCCAGGCGAAGTCCGAGCCGATGCCGAAACCGCCGATGTCGCCACGCAACCCGACCGACCAGCGCTCGCCGATCGGCAATTCTGTGGCCACACCGACGATCGGGTCGATCCAGGAATCGCCAGCGCTGGCTGTCCTGGTTCCGGCCGCGGGACCGCCTGCGGTCGTTACGGTGAGATCCTGCTCAAGGTCGTTGTAGCGCAGGCCGGCGAAAACGACGATCCGTTCAGCCACCTCGTAACCGAGGTCCGCTTCAAGCGCGAGCTGCTTGGCCTCGATCTTGACGCCCACATCGATCAGCGTGCCATTGCGGTTGTCCTTGGCCTCGAGATCCATATAGATCGAATCAGCCATGACGACCCACCGCTCGTTCTGGCCACGGTAACTGAGCATGCCCCCGATCTCCAGGTTGTCCCAGATGTCGCCGAAGCTCAGATCTACGTCCGCCGTAAGCGGGCCCGCGGGCGTGCCGATGGTCTGGCTGCCGTCCATCCCCGACATCCACAGATACGGTGTCAGGCGATGCTCCCAGTCAGCCGCCACAGCGGTCGATGCCGCCAGAATAAAGACTGCAAAGGCTGCTGTTCGCGAAATTGCACGCATTACCCGACTCCCTGAATCATGAAATGAACTCAACCCGGCTACGCCGGACAGCCTGAACGCGCCACGTGCGCCTTAGCGCTCCAGCTTCGTAATTTTCGAACCGTCGAGCGATACGCCCGCCATCAGGCCCTTCTGGCCCACGATGAACCCGACGATGGGCTGCTTGAGCGTCGCCGTGTCGATCGTGCCACTGGCCCCTGTATCGATCAGCGTGATGGTGCCGTCCGCTCCGGCCTTCCAGCCGTCGCTGGCCTGAAATTTCTTGAGGGCATCAGCATCGAGAAACACCATGATGATGTCGCGCTTCTGGCCACCGGCCTGGAAGCCAACCGAGCCGGAGAAGATGCTGTAGTAGCCCTCGGTCTTGCCGCCGATGCGGAGTGCGCCTTCTCCGCCTTCACCGGCTATCACAAACCCCGCCTTGATCACTCCGGCAAAGACAAGGATTCCCTTGGCATCCACCACGATCGACGCGGATCCGGGCACTTCGGCCTTCAAACGCTCCAGCGCGGCATCAACCTTCGCGTCGATTTCGCCGGCTGTGCTGCCGGCAGAGGCCGGGGCGGTCACCGAGACGAGCATGGCGATGCTTACCAGCAGGATCCGGAGATAGTTGAAAACCGCAGATTCGATTCTCCGTTGCATGATGATTTGCTCCCTTAAGGACTGTGCTGATCGGCTTAAACCAAGAATTTTAGACCATCAGGGGCGCCGAAACACCTTCGGCACCAGCGATCGGCGCTTTGGCGCCTCGCCCGATTCCAGGCTTTTCGCCTCT
>JAQBEG010000210.1:0-2761 GCA_032123985.1 Deltaproteobacteria bacterium | reverse complement strand
CGCTTTTCCAAATCGAGGCCGTCCCCCCGGTCCTTCGTACGAAGGTCCCGCAAGGCTATGCTCAGCTCGTTTCCGAGAAGAATCCTGAATCCGAGTCGGGCATAGAACGGCGCGTTCCAGGCTACATCGCGAAAGGTCGAGAGCGTGATGCGATCGCTACCCCTGGCACGAGCCCACTCACAGGCCGCCTCGACGAGCATTCGACCGATTCCCCTCCGACCGAAGTCCGGATCAACATCGAGCTCTTCTAGATGGGCGAACTCTCCGATCCAAACCAGATGTGCGAAACCAACGACCCGTTCCGACGCATCGCGGGCGACGATGAGACGACCGTCATCATGAGCCCGCAAGAAGACGAGAACAGGAGTGGTCTCTGCGGCCAGTTCGGGGGCGAGATCCTCGGGTGAGAACAGGCTGGCTGCACGTCGCTCGATTTCGGGCAGCGCGTCCACTTCTTCGCGCTTCGACAACCCGATCGTATACTCGCTCATTCCGATCGAACGCCTAGCACACCGCGGACGATGCCCGCGAGATAGATCGAACCGGCAGCGCAGAGCCGAGTGCCGGGGGGAAGCGATGCGCGCGCGCGGCGAGCAGCCTCCCGAGGGTCATCCACGACTTCGATTTCGACGTTCGGCGCTCTCTCGAGCACATTTTTCGCCAGCAAGTCGACCGACATCGAACGGGAAGGGTCTGCTTGCGTCACCCATACGCGACTCGCCCCGGGAAGAAGCGCATCCAACATGGCGTCAAGGTTCTTATCACTCGATACGGAGAGAATCAGCTCGAAGCCGTCCGGTGCGAGTGTTGCCAGGGAGTCCGCGAGCGCTCGAGCGGACTCTTTCGTATGCGCTGCGTCGACAATCACAGCCGCATCATTTGCGAGAACTTCAATTCGGGCGGGCAGGGCGCATTCGGCAAGGCCGACGCGAATCGCCTCTTTCATCGATGCCTCCGCATGAACACCGAGCGCGCGAACGCAGGCGATCGCCAGACCGGCATTTCCGATCGCCGCCGCGCCAGGAGCGCGCAGCGATGCTCGGATCTCGAAGGAGTCCGTCCCTGTCCCGGTCTCCTGGAAGACGAATGCGTAACGCTCCGACCGATCGGGCTCAGACAGAACCGTGAAGTGCTCACCTCGCGCCACGACGCGCGCGCCTACCGCTTGCGCTCGAGCGCGGATCACTCGCGAGGCGTCCGGCCTGAGTGACCCGAGAATGACGGGTCGGCCCGGCTTGAGAATCCCCGCCTTCTCGGCAGCGATCGCTGCTTCCGTCTCGCCGAGTTTATCCGTATGTTCGAGTTCGATACTGGTGATGCACGTGACTGCGGGGTCTACGACGTTGGTCGAGTCGAGACGTCCTCCAAGCCCGACTTCGATCAATGCCCGATCGACACCGGCCTCGGCAAAGAGCAAGAACGCCACTGCCGTCGTCGCGTCAAAAAAACTGGGAAGAGTCTCCCGCGGACCGGCCCGCAGTCCCTCGACGATCGGTTGGATTCGCCGCACTGCCGCCACGAGTCGGTCCTCGTCGACAGGTTCGCCATCGATGCGAAAGCGTTCGACCCAGCTCTCGAGATGCGGCGAGGTAAAGCAACCCACGCATTCGCCTAGTTCGATCAGAATGGACTCTGCGAAGAGACAGGTCGAGCCTTTCCCTTTCGATCCGGCCACGTGAATGACGGACAGCGCTTCTTCTGGTCGATCCAGCCGATCGAGCAACGCACGAACGGGCCGAAGATCCAGACGGGCGTACGAGAACCCGGGGCGGCGTTCGTGATTGATGAGGCCTTCTAGATAGGATGAGGCGTCGGCGAGCGTTTCCAGGGATCGTCGATCCGACGTTGTCATCGAACTCCTCGAATTCTCAGTGGAGCATCCAAAAAGAAGAAGGCGGCCAATGAATTGGCCGCCTTCTCGGACTCGTTCACCCGAGTCGAACACGTATCCGCTATCGCGTTCGACTCGCCAGCTCGCGTGCTACTGAAGCATGTACTTCTGGCGCTCACGATAGGCCTTGAGAGCCGGGCTCGTCGATTCGATCGAAGGATAGAAGTACTTGACGGCATGCCCGCATTCCTGGCAGACGCGATAGCAGAACTTGAAGCCCTCTACCTCTCGGATCGACCCAACGTTGATTCGACTGTCGTCGGTGCAGCAGCTAGAAGCACGCGTCGGCGAGACGATTCGACGGGGATATTGATTCTTGGGAGACTCCGAGTCCGAGTACTCGATAATGTTTTTGACCAGTCGATGCGACCGCTCTTCGGAATTCTTCTTTCGGATGTTGCTACCGATTCTTCGCAATGGTTGTTCCTCACGTTGTTTCGGTCCCCACTCGGTTGCTCAACCTCAGGCCAAGCTCCCGTAGCAGGGACGATCGATTTTCAAAGGGCCGCTCACACGGCGGTCCCTCCGTGGTCCAGAGTCGATTCGCATTAGGATCCGTAGAAAGTTCCAGCAGTAAAGAACTCCGGGTCCCGTAACGATCCGCCACATGGACACATGTCGACTCGAACGGGCTCTGCGCCTCTCGGCTACCCTCACGTCCGTCCTCATACAGATTGTCGACATGCTCGCGACAAATCCCAGCCAGTCCTTCGAAGTGGTCCCGGCCGGGCTCTGTCATCATTTTTTCGACGCGCTCTCGGATGCGCGTCAGCTTGCGTGCTCTCGGCTCCTCATTCGGTGAGAGAGTGAGCGAGGTAGTTCCGATGACCGCCTCGATATGTTCAGCGACGACATTGCCAACGATGTGCG
>JAQBEG010000209.1:0-2974 GCA_032123985.1 Deltaproteobacteria bacterium | reverse complement strand
CACAGCTCGAAAGGTCCAACGAAACGGGCCACTTCGAATCGGATGGCACCACAAAGACATCCTCCGCGAATCATACGTCCTCCGCGTTCGAGCCTGGCGGCCCGACTCTATTCGTCGGATATCCGGCGCACATCGATGCGTTCGACGTCGTCGATCGATATCGACGCCGCACCCGACGTAGTTCGGACGACCCTATAGACGTCCGCACGGTCCCGGGCCGATACAACACGTTTCGCCACGCCATCGATGAAATGCAAAGCAGCGCCGTCGTCTATGGCAAAACCCGGAACGATCTCGCCGTTGCCGACCATTCTTTCAAAGGTCGGTTTACGCTCGGCTTCCGTCGAATAATGTGGACAACAACTGCCGGAAACCAAACCCAGACAGCTCAGCGGCCCCAGAACATTCGCCGCCGAATCCGTCACGCCCCAGTCGAACCAACATATCGCACCCGCACTGATCCCCGATAACAACGTCCCTGCCTCGCACGCCCGACGAAAAATCGGCCCCAACCCCCAGCCCTTCCAAACACTCAGCAGACTCTTCGTGTTCCCCCCACCGACAAAGATCACATCCTGACTGAGGATCCAGGATTCTAGATCGGGTGTTCGCGCGAAGAGTGGCAGGTGGCTCGGACGGCAGTCGAGCTTCGCAAATCGTGCGTAGAATTTGAGGAGATACCGATCGGAATCGCCGCTCGCGGTGCCGACGAATCCAATCCGGGGAGTCGATGATCGCGCCTGCTCGAGCAGGTACGTGTCGAGTCCGGGATCAGTCTCGTTCGAAAAGCCGCCGCCCCCGACCGCAATGACCTGCAACTTCATTCTCCTTTGCGTTCGCTCGAAGTTTTCATCGACATCGCTTCAGCTTGGGTCGCGGCGCCAGCGACCAAGCGGCTTGCCGAAAGAAATCACATCGTCGACGGCATAAGCTCGACTTTCGTAGAACGCCGCCACGTCGGCGTTCGATCGACGGACCTGAAGGTTCAGCTTCGGACATCCGAGGCAAGTAGGCTCTCTTCCGCACGATCCATCAGAAGACCCGCTATGCCACGTCGACGCAGCTCTGGGAGCACCGCCAGATGATGCACCCAGCCCCGAACACCGTCGAATCCAGCCAGAACAGTCCCGGCGACGCGATCGTCCAGGATGCCAACGAGAAAGAGATCCGCTTGCACCGACTGCTTCCGCTCGATCACATCATGCGGGTCGTTCCACGGCGGATCACCAGCGAAAACCGATCGCCAGAGTGCGACGATCTCGTCGCGATCGTCCGAACGGTATGGACGAATTGTCAGTTCGTGATCCGTCACGTAACCAGCTCCATATAGAGCGCGTCCGAATGCGGCTCGTCCTCGGGCCGATCTGCTTGCGCGAAATGCAAGCTTCGATAAAGGGCCACCGCAACGACGTTAGCGGAGTCGACGTTGAGAGAAATCGCGCGATCGATGGGAAAACGAAGTCGATTGCCGGCCCATCGATGACAATCTTCCGGAGACCGGATCCACGACGTGACCTCCAGCAAATCTTCGACAGAGGCTCCTCTCAGTTCGACCATTCGACAACTCGATTCGACTGATCCTTCAGACTTCCGCAAAGGCCTCGTCGTATTGAACCCACCCGCTGCACTCCGACAACGCGCCCGGTACCAGCTCGAGGACTTGAAATGCGGGGTCGAATGCTTCGCTCTCGTATCGAAGACCATGCCGCGACGCCAAGCTGAATCCAAACCGTGAATAGTAGGCCGGATCGCCCAGGAGAAAGACGGCCTGCCAGCCGAGCGAGATGCACTCGCGAAGACCGGCACGAACGAGCGCCGACCCTACACCCCGTCCTTGTTTCTCTGGTGCGACCGCCAGCGGAGCGAGACCGGCCGACGGCGGCGACGGACCGGGGTCGACGATCTCGACCGGCGAGAAAAAGACGTGACCCACGAGTTCGCCATCGTGTTCCGCAACGAGTGATAGCTGGGGCTGTGCTTTCGCTCGAAGCGACCGAACGAGTCGAGCCTCGTTCGTTCTTCCGAACGCAGCAACGTGTACTTCATCGACGCGCGCGCGCTCGGACAAAGATTCTCTACGAATTTCGAGATCGCTCACGAATACCTCGCTCTGATCCAACCGACCGCAGGATACCGATACCGAAATACACCGATCAAGCCATCAATCGCTTCCCAACCGCGCAAGGTCCGCAGCGACCGCGGTGATTTCTTCGATCAGCAGACGTGTCGATGGCGACCGTGTGCGGTGGCGAACGAGATGGATCCCATCGTTGGTTCGCATCGCTCGGGGTGCATCGCGATATACGAGCGAGCCATTGCGGCAGACTTCCAGACCCAATGATTGCGGAACCATCGTGATGGCGCGGCCCGCCCTCACGAGTTCGAGACAAGCGGCAGTCGTTTCGAGTCGATAAAAGGGGAAACGCCCGGCGGCCAGTGCTTCATCAAAGGGCTGCGGTAGGTCGCGCGCCTGAATCGGGGCTGGGGTCGGCATGGCCCAGGGATACTGCGCGAGTTCCGCCATGTTTACAGCGCCCGCTAGCACGGGATGCTCCGCCGCCAGTACGACGACCAACGGCTCGGGCGGCAACGCAATGACCTCGATATCGTCCGCGACGGGCGAATCCTCGTACTTGCTCATGTCGCAGACGACGAACTCGACTTCGCGCCGAAGCAACGCGGACAACAGATCCCGGGCAGTCCCGGCCACGACGCTGACCTGAATCCCATGGTACTTTGCGGAGAGCGATTGAATCGCACCGGTCAGCAAGGGCTGTGCGGGATAGGGACCCGTTCCAACGCGGACGTGACCGGTTGCCCCGCCGCGCAATTGCTCGGCCTCCTCTTCGAAGGCCAGCAGCGCATCGATCACATCGCGTGCTCACTGGATCAGACCTTTGGCCACGTCGGTCGGATCCACCGCGTGGGTCGTTCGGTCGAAGAACCTCTGGCCGAGATCGGTTTCCAGTTTCTG
>JAQBEG010000208.1:0-4062 GCA_032123985.1 Deltaproteobacteria bacterium | reverse complement strand
GCCGGTCGATGGATGCTTCGTCCCGCTAACCTTCTCGGCGCCGTCGGTTGAAGAGAGGACCAGGGAGAGATCGTGAGTAATTTCGACGAGGCGCTCGAACGCTTTCATCTCGGCGATCTCGAGTATAGCGGGGGTCTTGCGAATCATGGGCCGATGGCGGCCGAGGCGCTCGAACGCCTGGGACATCAGGCGCTGATTCCCGCGTTCTTGGGTCTCTACGCGCCTCGCTTACCACCGGCCGAGCCCGGGATCGTGCTTTCGGATGCTGAAGCCAAGGCCGCACTCGGCGATTTCTCGCGCAGCTCGGATTGGGTGACGACATTCGAGGCACGCCTCGATCGGGAAGAATGGCGAGGTGTCGTCGCGGCCAGCGTGCCCCCGTTGATGCCGGGGCTATTTGCGGGAGCGGGGCATGGATTACTCCGAACAACCCACGCGGTGCGAAGTCTTGAATACGAGGACAGCCCACTTCGTCGACGGGAACTGGCGCGCGGACTCGCCTACTGGTCGGCGCGCTATCAGCGGCTTCCAGGGCGACCCGGCTGCGGTGCGACGGCCGTCAGTCAGATCGCGGAGACGTTTGCTGCTTGGCCGCTCGTGGCGGAGCCCGAATCGAGGTCTGGCTTGATCTTCGAGAGCATTCGCCGACTCGACCGATTCCCCGATTTCGCCGTCGCGATCGAGCGCTTCCGACGTCCAGAGGTCGATGAATTCAGCGAATTCTTAAGTGATCTCTGCCGACTGGCGGCCAACGCGTATCTTGCGCATCCATCTTCGCGGATCCCCCACGTTCATGCGCTCACGATTCCGAGTGCGCTGCGACTGGTGGCGCCCCATCTTCGGGAAGAGGAGGCTTGTCTCGGTGGCGCCTATGTTTTCCAGGCCATGGCGGCGATGCACTCAATGTTCGGTGAGGACCTGATTGCCGACGCGCCCGAGGACGAGGTCGTGCGGGTCGCCAACGACTGGGACGAGATTCGCTATCACGCGGCCTGTTCGATTCAGGAGCACGCGATCAAAATGGTCGAAGCCTGCTGGCGCGAGGATCAGTTGTCCCCGGATCCGATCTTCCGGCTCGCGGCTGCCGACGCCGCACTGAAGATCGACGCGCGCGGTCACGCCGCAGCATGTTGAATCAACGTGGAGAGGGAGTTCGCGTCAGGCGCTCGCGGCTCGTTGCAGCACTTCCCGATACCCGCCCTTGGTGACCAGCGCCTTCTCGAGGAGTCCTCGATCGCGTAGCAATGCGTGCATCTTGGGCAGGTTGTAATGCGGGACCGTCATCAATAGATGGTGTTCGAGATGGTAGTTGACGAAATTGGGTGCGAGGAAGAATCGCTCCCACCATGAGACCAGCGTTGTTCGCGTATTCTGCAGGGGATCCTCGGCGGGTCCGCACATCGCATGCTCGGCGATCGATCGGATGCGCAACGCCAGGCGGAAGGTCGTCAGCAGTGCAATCGGCCAGAGTAGATAGAGCTCCGGTCGGCCGAAGAGGGCGAGGATGCCGAGAATGGCGCCATTCGAGATCAGCACCGGTGCGAGCTTGTGCCACCCAACATCGGGCTTCTGGCCAGCCTTGAGGCCTTGATTGCGCTGGCTTCGCCGATTTCCGACCCCGACGTCGCGCTTGAACGTACCGACCAGCTGTTTCCAGCCGGTCTGACCGCTGAGATCCCGCCAGACCTTGCGGCGGAAGCTGTCTTTCGAGATGGGAAAGGGAAGCGTGAGCGACAGATCGGGATCGCCTTCGGTGCCGGTCTTGGCGTGATGCACGAGATGGTAGTTTCGGTAGGGCAGAACGTCGGACCAGACCGGATAGGCCCCAAACCAGTTCCCGATTCGATCGTTCCATTTTCGATTCGACAAAAACGTGCGATGCGCGGCTTCATGCATGACGATCGAGCAGCCGAGTTGCCGCCCGCCAATCGCAAAGAGCGCGAAGAGAATAGTCAGAGGATTGGCGTTCCAACCAACAAGTGCGAAGCAGCCAAAAACGACGCTCCAATTCACGACGAGTGTCGCGATGCTGCGCCAATCGTCGAGGGCGAGGATTGCTCTGAGCTCTTCTTTCGAGAACTGTTTCTTCCAATGGGTCTCGCCACGGATCTGTTCAGGGCTGAGGGTTTCCTCTTGCGGAGCGGCGAAAGTCAAATTGGCAGCGGTCATGGCATTTCCTATAGCGTTGCTGGAATGAAATCCAGAGTGGATTGTCTCGAGTCGAGGGGAAGGGCGCGGTGCGGGACGTCATGCCGTGCCAGGAAGATGGCCCAGGAGTCACGCCCGAGTCCGTCGTACCGCCTCATGGCTGTCAACAGATTCGAAAGCGGCTCGGGAGCGAGGATTTCAGCTGGGAGCAGCGGATGGCGGATCAGCTGCCGGAGTACGCGCCCGCCGACAAGGAAGGTCTCGACCATCGCCTCGTCATTCGAAAGACTCGAAAGGCGCGAAAGGCGCGATTCGCTTTCGCGCAAGGATTCGATCGCGCTTCTTGCTTCGGCGGCGATCGCGGCTGCGTCCCAGAGACTGCGCACTTCGAGGTCGCTCGACGGATCGAGGTCACGAACGATGAACACACGCCCGAGTGTGCGGTCCTGCGCGTCCGTTCCAGCAGCAAGTGCCAAGAGTTGAGCCCGCACATCGTTCAGTCCGCCGCGCAGGTTGTCGGGTCGGAGAGAGAAGCCGGTTTCGAGTTCGCGAAAACCGAGCAGGCCAAGCGCCCGTTCGCGGCGCCGACGAGCGGGCCCGCGACCGAGTCGCGGTTGGTGGACCGCAAGCCATTCGCCATTCCAATCGCGTACGCGGCTGTCCAAATCGCGCCAATTTCGGAGCTGTCCGCTGATGGCCGCGACGGCGTGACCCAGGCGATAGCGGCCACGGTCGTCGCGTTCGATGCGGTGTGAGGCGTAGAGCCGCGCGAGGCTGACGCGGATATTGTTTTCTTCGATGCCGAGCAGGTTGCCCGCCTCGACGAGTGCACGCACCGGCATGGTCCCGCGACGTAGCGTCGAGAGAAGGTCGAGGATCAAACTGCGCGCAGTCGGCTGCATGGGCATTAAATTAACAGATCGGATCGAAAGGGTTATATTCTGTAATATTTTTATCTGAGAATGATGCTTGCCCCAGGGGGAGTGGCGAACTCCTGGTCCAGGCTGCCCGGTGGATCTGTACGACGTGATACCCTCGGCGCCTCATGCCGACCCTCTCCCGAAAAACTGCAGTTCTACTGCCCGTCTTCGTTGTCGCACTGGTGATCGACCAATTGACCAAGCGCTGGATCGTGGCCCGCTTCGGCTACGGCGAGCAATGGGTCGTGATTCCGGACTTCTTCAATCTGACGCATGTCCGAAATCCTGGGGGCGCGTTCAGCTTTCTAGCATCGATGTCCGAGGATATTCGCCAGACGTTCTTCCTGGGAACCGGCTTTCTTGCGATCGCGCTACTGCTGGCGTTCTTCCGGCGGCTCGAGCCTGGAGAATGGCTATCAGCGCTCGCGATCGGTGCCGTGTTAGGCGGCGCGATTGGAAACCTGACAGACCGCGTTCTTTACGGTGAGGTCATCGATTTCCTCGATTTTCGACTGATCGGTGGATATGTCTGGCCGACGTTCAACATGGCCGATAGTTGGATCGTCGTAGGCGTTGGGATTTTGATGGCCGAAATGTTTCTCCAGCCAGATTCGGAGTCAGAGCCGCCAGAAGCGGATCCAAAGCTCAGCGCAGAGGCTGCGGAGCCATCGACCCATTGACCTGTTAGTCCGCTTCGACGACCGCCGGTGGCAGTGTCCGTGAAAAGACGCGCAGCACGTTCTCGCCAAGAATTTTTCGAATTTCGCTGTCGCTCAAACCCTCGTCGATGAGTGCTTGGGTGAGAGCCGGAAGTGCGCTCGTGTCGAATCCGACCGTGGTTCCTCCATCGTAGTCAGAACCAAGGGCGGCGTGGTTGGCTCCGACGAGTCCAATGACGTAGGCGAGGGATTTGGCGATGTTGGCCGGTGTGCGACCGCAGACCGCTTTTTCCCAGTAGCCGATACCGATGATCCCACCGCCGGCGGCGATCCGA
>JAQBEG010000207.1:0-3200 GCA_032123985.1 Deltaproteobacteria bacterium | reverse complement strand
CTTGAATCTTCTGGGCTTCGTCGGGAAATCCCATGCGTCCCATCAACTCCTTGTGAAAATTTCGATCCTTGGAACCCATACCTCCGATATAGAAGCCCAACATCGGACGAATCGAATCGTATGCACTCTCGAGATCGTCGGTGACAGTAACCGTCACGCCTTGGACGATGTCGAAATCATCCGGCGCATTCGTAAGCGAATCGGCGTAGACCTCTTCCCGATAGGGGGAATACCAGAGCGGAATCCAGCCATCACAAAGCTCAGCCGCAAGGGCGACATTCTTCGGACCTTCGGCGCCTAGATAGATCGGTAGGTCTGAGCGAAGCGGATGCGTAATCGATTTGAGCGGCTTCCCGACACCCCACGCGCCCTCCCCGAAATAGGGCAATGGATAGTGCGGTCCATCGTTCTTGACCGGACGCTCTCGCCGCATGACCTGTCGCACGATATCGACGTATTCCCGGGTTCTGGAAAGCGGTTTGCTAAAGGGCTGGCCGTACCAACCTTCGACGACCTGCGGTCCGGAAACGCCGAGCCCCAGCATGAATCGTCCTTCGGTTAGATGATCGAGCGTAAGGGCATGCATCGCAGTTGACGTCGGCGTGCGCGCGGACAATTGTACGATCGAAGTTCCAAGTTTGAGACGAGTCGTATGCGCACCGATCCAGGCCAGCGGTGTAAAAGCATCCGATCCCCATGCCTCGGCGGACCAGGCCGAATCAAACCCGAGACGCTCGGCCTCCTGCGCGACCTCCACGAAATGGGGCGGGGGCGCCGCCTGCCAATAGCCGAACATCACACCGAAACGAAGCGAAGAAGAGGTAGGCACTGAACAGGCTCCTGATCGAGATGGGTGGGATCACATCCAAGACCAGCATAGCCCCTCGGGCCGGGCCCCTGTCCATTTGCTTTGAACGTCCGCAAATGCGGACCGACCGCGATACCGACCGGGCCATCACGGCGATGTGCAAGAATGATGTGGTGGAGCAATGAATGAATCGACCGAGTCTCTAATGTCCCTCGATCGCGAAAGCCCCAAGACGATCGCCGCCAGACCCGAACACGTTTTCGGTGACCACCGACCCTTCGCTCAATGTCACGCTTCGACGCTCGTCTCGTTGCCCGACGGTGGTTTTCTCGTGGCCTGGTTCGGGGGTACCCATGAGGCCCATCGTGACGTGGGAATCTGGGCCTCGGAGAGAACTGCCCCGGCGACCGGAGTCGCTAGCGATGCAGCCCCGGCACCTGGCGAGCACTGGAGCGAGCCGCGGCTCATCGCAAAAGTCAGCAATGAGCCGCATTGGAATCCCGTGCTCTTTTCACTCGAATCGGGCGGAGCCGAAATCGTTCTTCATTTCAAAGTGGGCTCGCGGATCCGCGACTGGGAGACCTGGTCGCAAAGTTCGAATGATTCCGGGCGAACCTGGAGCGCGGCGTCTCGACTCGTGCCCGGAGATCGTGGCGGTCGTGGCGCCGTACGCAATAAACCCCTACGGCTATCGTCCGGTTATTGGCTCGCCGGTGCATCGATCGAGCGCTGGCAACGCTGGGACTCCTTCATCGATCGAAGCCCCAACGGTTTGGATGGCTGGGAGGCCGGCGACACGATCCAGATCGACCGACGGCAATTTTCGGGCAAGGGACTGATCCAACCCACTCTCTGGGAATCTTCGCCAGGTGTTGCACACGCACTGTTCCGAAGTACCGACGGCCGCGTGTACAGGAGCGACTCTGATGACGATGGTCGAAAATGGTCGAGGGCCTATCCAATCGACGTTCCGAATAACAACAGCGGCCTTGACGTGACCCGACCTCGCGAAGGCATGCTCGCCCTGGCCTGCAATCCGGTTCAGGGCAACTGGGCTGCTCGAACGCCGCTGTCCGTTCTCATTTCGAACGACAATGGTCGGACCTGGTTACAGCAAATCGACATCGAGACTGACCCAGGAGAGTTTTCCTATCCTGCGATCATCGCGGTCGAGGATGGCCTCCTGATCAGCTACACCTGGAATAGGCGCCGAATCGCAGTCGCACGGCTCCCTTTCGATGACATTTCGGTCATTGGTTGAACGCTGAGATCGAATCAACGTAGAATTTCGGCGACACGACTTGCGGCCTGATCGCGGAAATGATCGACAGGTCGAGATCCATATTCATCACTGCTCAGCACAACTCATTCGAGAGGAACAGCATGACCACCCAGTTCGGAGCCGAAACTACAGCCGAAGAAGCCGCCCGCAACATCGACTTGTCTGGCCAGACGATCGTCATCACCGGCGGTTCCGCCGGCCTTGGAGTTGAAACGGCTCGCGTTCTTGCCGGCTGTGGCGCGCGAATTGTAAGCGTCGTCCGCGACGAAGCCAAGGGCCGAGCCGCGGCGGCGACGATCCGTGAGAGCGTCCCGAATGCCGAGATCGAAATCGCGGTCCTCGATCTCTTCCAACTCGATTCCGTCCGCCGCGGCGCCGACGACATAGCAAAGCGCTTCTCGCGCATCGACCGACTCATCAACAACGCCGGCGTCATGGCCTGTCCACTCGGCCGCACCGCCCAGGGCCTCGACACCCAACTCGGCACCAATCATCTTGGGCATTTCGTTCTCACCGCGCGACTCATCCCACAGCTCCTCGCGGGATCGCCGGCCCGCATCGTCAATCTCTCGAGCGCCGGCCACCGCCTATCGCCCTTCCGGTTCGATGACCCCTTCTTCAACGAAGACGACTACAACAAATGGACTGCCTATGGTCAGGCCAAGACCGCAAACGTTCTCTTCAGCGTCGCCCTGGACGAGCGCTACAAAGATCGAGGCATCCGCTCTTATGCGGTTCACCCTGGTGCGATCCGGACCGAACTCGGGCGTCATATGGACGAGAACGACATCAAGGACCTCATGGCGCGACGACCGCAGAACGAGCCGATGACGTTCAAGCAGATTCCACAAGGGGCTGCGACGACCGTGTGGGCCGCGACCGCACCCGGGCTCGACGGGCGCGGCGGCGTTTACTGCGAGGACTGCGGGGTTGCCGAGCGAATCGAAGACCCGAATGTCGGGCGGGGCGTGTTGTCCTGGGCGCTCGATCGAGAAGCCGCAGAGCGCTTGTGGTCACTCAGCGAAGAATGGTCGGGAGAAACATTTCCAGCATGATGCGAAAGACATCGACTGAATTCGAGGGCGTGGCATGACCGTGATGGAGCTGGGA
>JAQBEG010000206.1:0-5222 GCA_032123985.1 Deltaproteobacteria bacterium | reverse complement strand
GGGGAATTGATGACAAAGAAACGCGGCTCCACAAAGGGGAGCGGGTAATCTAATGACCGCCCTCTGCGGCCCCCACAAGAGACTGTGAATTCACGCTGGGTAACTGTTGATTCACGTAGGTCAGGGAGAGACTTGAGCCCTCGCATCGCTGGATCCGGAACTCATGCGATCGACCTGCGCAGCGAAATCATCTGCGACCCAAGCAGCGGTAGGATCGCCACTCTCGCGCAGCGTTTCCAGGAACTCGTCCAGGAGCCCTCTCCCCTCCGCTCGTTCGGATAGCCTAGCCGCCCAGAGTTCTTGTTCGGCGAGGTTCTGCGCGGCAATGTATCGCGCAAACTCAGCCGGATCCTCGAAACCAAGAGCTAGCCACGCATCGCGCGGATCGGTTCCGCCCGGCGACGAAGCTCGAGGCCATACCCCCGGATCCGCCATAAAATTGGACGAGCCAAACCGCTCCGCCACGACGAGCATGCCTGGAGAAGCGTCTCTCGACTGCACTCCCCACATCCCACTACCATCGCCGGCCGCCCAGGCGCCGGGGATTCGCGGACTGAGAATCGGCCCGCCAGAAGTCAATGGTGGTTGGGCCATCGGCTGTTGCGCAAGGACCAATCCGTTGAGATTGATCCGAATTCGGGGACCGAATTCGCGCGTGACGCCGCCAATCGCCACCGCCATTCGCTGTCCCTTATCGGCTCGATGAAGCCTTGGATCCGACTGCGTGGCACGGCGCTCGACTCTGGCCACGATATCCAACGCGTCCGACTCGCCATAAACATGGCGTGGAGCCAGCACTGAAGGCATTGTCGAGGGAAGCAGTGCGGCTGACGACGCGGATTGACCGATCGATGCGTGGCCCCCCTCACCAACAAGGTTCGATGTCGGAAGAACATCGAGGCCCTGAACGACGCTGACGACGAGTGCGGCCACCGCTATGGCCGAGGCCGGAAGGACAAAACCAGGTTCGAAGACGACGCCGAGCGGCCGAGCGATGCGCTGGAAAAATCCGAGCTGACTTTCACCCGACCGAATTCGACGCGTCACGTTCGCCGCAATCATCGGCGGTGTTTCAGGTTCGGGCAGCGTACGCAACAGACGAATCGTCCTAAGCATCTCCTCGACGTCCCTCGCACACACGTTGCAGCCGTCGAGATGCGCGTCGACGAGTGCCCGTTCTTCGATGGGAAGCTCTCCCTCGAGGTAGTCTGCCAGGTGCTTCTCAATGTCCGCGTGGTTCACTTCAAGTATCCTCGGCTTCAATGGTCCCCAGCAAGCGCTTCAACTGGTCGCGCAACGCCCGCCGTGCACGGTGGATTCTAGATTTGACCGTTCCTTCGGCGATTCCGAGCACCTTGGCAATTTCGCCATATGCGAGTCCCTCTATGTCGTAGAGGATCACCGGCATACGTAATGAAGGCGAGAGTTGATCCAATGCCTCGCGAACGTGGCCGCTGAGTTCTGCGCCAAGCCTGGAGTCTTCGGGATCCCGAGGAGAACTCGGCAGATCGTCGCCCGCCGCCTGGCGATGCTTGAGTTTCTCGACCCGGGCGCGACCCCGTCCGAGCGAACGGCGACGATTCAACGCCGCGTTGGCCGCAACGCGATATACAAATGTCGAGAAGCGGGCCTCCGCGCGAAAACGGTGCCCATAACGATGCAAGCTCAGAAACGTCTCCTGGGTAAGATCCTCAGCGTCCTCCTTGCTGCCCATCATGCGATAGAGCAGGCGGTATACGCGGCGCTCGTGGCGGGTGATGAGTTCCTCGAAGGCAGCCTCGTCGCCCTTTTGCCAGCGCTGCACGAGGCCCTGGTCAGGATCATCGACGAGCACCTGCGCTGCCCTCGACTCTCGAGCCAACGGGCTTGCACCCGCCCCCATAGCCCCTCGCTCTACGATCTCGTACGACATGCCCAGCCTTTCGCCGGACAGACCCCGGCCCTGCGCCGAAGGTTCCCCGGATTCGACTGGGATCGGGATCGTTTTGTCTCCGTCGGATCCGGTCACACACGCCTCATCGTCTTGTCTCGACATTAGTTGCTTGTCTTGAACTCTTGCTCGCGGAATGGCCCCGCGGGTCTCGATTCCGATTAATCGTCGGATCCGAGGTAAACGGCCTCTTCACCCTTGCGCAGAAAGACTCCGCTCTTACCCCCGCGCTTCGCGACCAGACGCACTCGGTCGACGACCATCTCCCGGTCTACCGCCTTGCACATATCGTAGACGGTGAGGCCCGCAGCCGAGGCAGCCACGAGGGCTTCCATCTCCACTCCCGTTCTCCAATGGGCCTCGACCCGCGCCTCGATCAGTAGAGCCAGGCCGTCCGGGGAAGGCTCGAGGTCGACTTCCACTGCATCGATCGGCATCGGATGCGCCAAGGGAATCCAATCCCCTGCACGTTTGGCGGCCTGAATCCCAGCGATGCGAGCGGTCGCGAGTACATCCCCCTTTGCCACTCGCCCCTCGACGATTCGTGCCAACGTGTCGGCGGCCATGCGAACCTCACCTCGCGCCACACAAACCCGGTGAGTGATCGGTTTCTCGCCCACGTTGACCATTCGAGCGCGGCCACGTTTATCGAGATGTGTCAGTTCGTCCATCCAACGTCCCTCGCTCTCTGGTTCGTGCTCAAGAGTCGAGCCACGCGAGCATGTCACTCCAGACCTGCTGGCGCTCCGGCTCCTGGAAAATTTCATGTCTCAGTTCGGGATAGATCTGGAGCGTGCTTCTCTCTTCGATCACATCTGTTAGTCCGGCATAGAAATCCCGGCTCCCCGCCACTGGACTAATCGAATCCGCGCCTCCATGAAGGATCAGCATAGGTCGCTCGACCTGATTGGCCGCAACGCGAACAGCGGAGACCATCGAACTCAACCCCGCAGCGAAGCGTACCGACATGCGATCTTTCACAAACGGATCCTCTTCGTAGCGCCGAATGACCTCGCGATCGCGCGACAGCCCTTCCAGCTCTAGACCCGTCGACATTGCAACTCGCGGCGCGAATGTGGCGAGCATCCGCGCCACTGCGAGACTGATCGATTGCCGAAGGGGGCTGCCATTTCCTCCGAGCTGAAGCAGAGCACCCGACAGCACGATACGGTCGACTTCGGGTCGTCGGAACGCCGCTGTCGCAGCAACCACGAGCCCACCCATGCTGTGGCCGACGAGCGTCAGCGGCAGTCCTGGATGATCGAGCCCGACGATTTCGATGAAGCGCACGAGTTCATCGACGAGTCGCTCGAAACGGTCGACATGACCTCGCGGTCCAGCCGTGCGGCCGTGTCCCACTTGATCATAAGCGTGCACTGCAAACTGGCGTTCGGAAAAATACATCGCCATCTCATCGTATCGGCCAGTGTGTTCTGCATAGCCGTGCACGAGCAGCATGACGCGGTTCGGCTCGGCCGGTAGCCACGACCGTCGGTAGCGCACTCCGCCATCGGAGAGCTCAACCTGGGATTCACGACGCCAGATATTCTCTTGCATTCAGGAGGCGCTCGCTTCGCGGACCCTTGCGCGCGTCTCCTGAACCTTTTCCAGATAGGCGACGCCCCGAATCCGGCGACCCCAGAAATAGCTGGAAATCCCCTTCGCCTCACCCAGACGCCGAATGTTGTCGGCAAGAATGAAACACCCCGCGTCGACGTTGCTCTCGATCGTCGTGAGATTTCCGGCGAGCGACAGCTTTTCCACCATATAAGGCATGACTTGCATCAAGCCGATCGCGCCCTTTCCGCTCACCGCCCACGGTCTCGCGTCACTCTCGACCAGGAGAACAGCAATCACGAGGAAAGGGTCGAGCTCATAGCGTCGGCTACTTCCCAAAACAGCCTCGACGACACGACGTTGTTCTTCGCCGGAAAGAGACGAATTCCGATCGCGAAGATGCGAGACCAGGGCCGCAGTGAGCGCTGTCCGAACACTATCCGTCTCGTGCAGACCTGGATCTAGATCTCCATCAAGCCCCGGTTGACCGACCGGACCGTCGAGGACTAGCAGCGCACCAAGAAAGACGAGCCCCCACGTGCCAACGCGACGCGAACTCGTCGAAAGCAGCGAACGACTCGCCGAGTTCGATTGCTTTCCTTCCTCGTGTGGGCTCAATTTGTTCTCCTCTTTCCGTTACGAAACGAAAGAAGCCCAACGCGTCCGTCCGATTGTCACTACGGAGATTCGGATTTTGACGGACCATCAGACGCGACAATCAACGCCGATGCGATGACGAACAGCGAACGGCTCAGGATACCGGCGCCGGGAGACTCGGGCCACGCGCGAACAAAAATCTGATCGACGCACTTTTTTTCCACTCCCGACGCCTTCCCTGGTAGGATCGAAACAATGGTATGGGGTGCGGGTTCCAAGCCAGGTGCACGCACGCGGAAAAGAGCTGAATTTGTGGGTAACTTGAAACGAGTATCAGCCGATGCGACCGCGCAGCGGCGCCTTCGCGAGGTGGCGCGGATCACCCTTCCCGACGTCGCGACACGCTCCATGCTGGAAGGCCTTGCGACACTTCATTCGATCGTGCTCGCCTTAGATTTCAACCTCCGTGTGACCTGGCTGAGCGACGACCTCGACATCATCGCAGGTGGAGCGGCCAATTCGATCGGACTTTCAGTTTCCACGTTGTTGGACGAGTTATGGCCGGACGACATCTCAGCATTTGGCAACCAGACTCGACAATTCTTCGACGAGATGGTCGCGCAAGACCGCGTTTCGCGTGCGCGTTTCGATCTCAGGCGGGACGGCAAAGCGCTTCCGCTCGAGGTCAGCGCTTTTCATGCGCGTGATTCGGACGAAGGCGATCTGATCATCTGCGTCGCGGATCACCACAAGACGCTCGAGAGCCTCGAGCAAAAGAATGAGGACCTCGAAAGCTATGTGCGAAGCGTGTCGCATGACCTGCGATCGCCCCTCGTTTCGTTGCTCGGTTTCTCGCGACTCCTTCGCGACGACTATCACGAGGTCCTAGACGGGACCGCCCTGCACTTTCTCGATCGAATCCAACAGGCCGGTCAGAACATGGAGCGGCTGCTCCACGACATGCTCGAGCTCTCTCGAATCGGAGAAACTCCTCATTATCGTGTGCATGTCAATCCGATGCAGATCCTGCTTCAACTGCAAGCTGAACTGAAGCTGCTGCTAGACGAAAAGCAGATTGAACTTCATCTACCCGACAACCCGCCCACACTCCTATGCGATCGAACGCGGCTGTACCAGC
>JAQBEG010000205.1:0-4441 GCA_032123985.1 Deltaproteobacteria bacterium | reverse complement strand
ACAGCCCGCTCTTCTACCAGAGCGGATGGCTGCTCGGTTGCAACGAGGACTGGAAATCGAGCTTCACATCGATGCTCACACGTGACCCTGCGCGAATGGCCTTGCAACGCCAACACCTCCAGGAACAACTATCCGACGAAGACTTCTTCTCTCATTGTGAGCGAATCGCAAATGGCGAAATCCTCGAAGCACTGCGCCCGCTCGACCCAACCGATCTCGAATTCGAACATCGATTGCTTCATGGCATCCTCGGATGGCGCGCACGCTGGATCGCAGCATTGATTCGCGCTCTAGCCGGACAATCGACCCCGGATGACTAGATCAGGGCGGCGCTCCCGTCGAATTGGCTGATTTCGGCCTTGAGTTCCTCTGCGAGCCGATGGGGCATTGCGGGAGTGGGGTCAGTCGAATCTGCCAGCAGTGTACGGCGAGATCGCTAAGCTCCCGCCATGTCCAAGCGGCCAGCCCGGCAATTCCTCGCGCGCGTGTTCATCCGCGCGACCGGTTGGAAACCTGACGGTGTTCGACCCGAAGCTAAACAATTCGTCCTGATCGCCGCGCCGCATACGACGAATTGGGACTTCGTCTACCTGATCGCCTTCGCGGCCTATTTCGAGCTCGAGATCTCTTGGATGGGCAAACAGAGCCTCTTCCGTTGGCCCTTCGGCAGAATCATGCGAGCCCTCGGCGGAATCTCCGTGCGACGTCACAAACGAGAAAATCTGGTGATGGCGATGGCAAGAGGCTTCGACGAGCACCCGACGCTCGGTCTCGTCGTTCCCGCCGAGGGGACGCGCGGCTATGTCGAGTACTGGAAATCCGGCTTCTATCACATCGCGAATACGGCGCATGTTCCGATCGTCATGAGCTATCTCGACTACGCGAGAAAGACGGGTGGATTCGGCCCGGCCTTCTCCCCATCGGGCGATGTTTGTAAGGACATGGACTTCATCCGTGCTTTCTACGCCGGGCGGCAGGGAAAATATCCTGCGCTCTTTGGCCAGATTCGGCTCCGCGAAGAAGACGTTGAAAGCGCGGATATTCAAGAAGCGGGGAACCTTTCCGCGCCCGAGACCCCCACTACACGGTGACGAGTCTCGATCGAATCCAGGCGGCTCAGCAAGGTGATCTCATCGCGATGAGTGACCTGATCGACGCCCTGATGCCCTGGGTCGGAAGGCTCTGTGGCTCGATCGCACTCGACGATGGACCGGACGCGGCCCAGGAAACCCTGATTCAGGTCATGCGCGATCTAAAGGAACTACGCGACCCCGCGTCCTTCCGGCCGTGGGTGCGTCGTATCGCGACTCGCGAGGCCATTCGTCACGCAACACGCGGACGCCGCGAAAGTCCGACCGAACACGCCGAGCGCAAGCTCGGGATCTCGCTCGACCCGGGTCTTCGACATGATGTCGCAATCGTTCTCGCCGACCTTTCAGCCGATCAGAGAGCCATCCTCGTACTACGAGATCTCGAAGGTCTATCTGAGGCCGAAGCCGCGGCCGAACTCAACGTCGCCTGTGGCACGATCAAATCACGACTGCACCGCGCCCGCGAGGCGTTTCGAAAGAGATGGCCAGCATGAGCCTGAACGACCCGATCGAAATCGAACGCTATGCCTGGCCGACTGCGGATCTAAATCCCATCGCCAAGATGAAAGCGCTCGCCGCCGGCCTTCCCCATGTCACAGGCGATGAGGCGGTATTCGATGTGCCGTTCGACCGCTTCTGGGAATTCATTGCGGACTTCGAGAACAATACGGCGCGCATCGAGGGCACCGTGACACGCGCACGGATCCTCGAACGACACGGTGATCATCTCAAACTCAAGGCCCGCTCGATCATTGGCCTATGGGATGAGTTCGACGTGATCGTACGACCGGGCTGGTGCGTCATGCGGTCCCGGTCCGGACAAATCGGCATGGCGGCCCATCCCGAAAGCCCATCCCAAACTCGCTATTTCCACTTCGAGGGCTCGCCCCTTTTCGGCCGCCTATCCCGCCCCTTCTTCGCCTGGAATGTCCGCCAGGACTTCCGTCGCCTTCGCAGCCTCCTCGCTTCCACGGATCAGGGCAACGGCTAGCCCAGGAACAACCCCGTGGCCGGATTCGAAGTCTCCTCGATCCACGGGTACCCGAGATCCTCGAGAAACCGCGCGAACTCATTCTCATCCTGCGCGGGAACCTCCAGGCCAGCCAACACACGACCGAACGCGGCACCGTGGTTTCGATAGTGGAAGAGACTGATATTCCAACGCCCACCGACGATATCGAGAAATCGCGCCAGCGCGCCGGGTCTCTCCGGGAACTCGAAACGAAAGAGTCGCTCGTCCCGCATCGAGGCTCGGCCGCCAACCATGAAGCGGACGTGCAGCTTGGCCATTTCGTTGCCCGTCATGTCAACGACCTCGAAGCCTGCCCTCCGGAGACCGTCCATCACGGACTCTCGCTCCGATTGCCTGCCAGACAAACCCACGCCGACGAAGACATGCGCCTCCTCCGATCCTCCATAGCGGTAGTTGAATTCGGTCACGGAATGATCGCCGAGCGCGAGAGAGAGCGAACGAAAGGCGCCCGGACGCTCGGGAATCGTCACCGCGAGCAACGCCTCTTGCTGTTCACCGATCGCCGCGCGTTCGGCAACATGGCGAAGTCGATCGAAGTTCATGTTCGCGCCGCTATCGATCGCCACGAGGGTCGCGCCGCGAACGTCATGCTGGGCAACCCAGCGCTTCAGCCCCGCGATGGACAATGCGCCGGCAGGCTCCGCGATAGAACGCGTGTCCTCGAAAATGTCTCGGATTGCGGCGCAGATTTCGTCGATACCGACAGTGACGACTTCGTCCACGAAATCACGTACGATCGCGAAGGGTCGCTCACCCACTTTACGGACCGCGACGCCGTCGGCGAATAGCCCAACGGGGCCGATGTCGACACGTTCACCCGCGGAGAGCGCTGCTGCCAGGCAAGCCGCATCCTCCGGCTCGACACCAATCACGCGGGTGCTGGGCGAAATGTGCTTCACATAGGCGACTACACCCGCAATCAAACCGCCTCCGCCGACCGGAACGAAGATCGCATCTATCGAACCTTGATGCTGGTGCAGAATCTCCATCGCCACCGTGCCCTGTCCAGCAATCACCGCAAGATCGTCATAGGGATGTACCAGGATCCGACCTTCGTCCTCGTGAATGCGCCACGCGAGCGCCGCCGCCTCGTCGTAGTTATCCCCTTCGAGCACCGCTTCACCACCGAAACGTCCGACGGCATCGATCTTGATGCGCGGTGTCGTGCGCGGCATGACGATGCGCGAATGAACCCCCAGACGGGTTGCAGCGAGCGCCACGCCCTGCGCGTGGTTGCCCGCCGACGCCGCGACGACACCTGCCTTGCGTTCGGATTCGCTGAGCTGACTGATCTTGTTGTACGCGCCCCGAATCTTGAACGAGAAGACGGGTTGAAGATCCTCACGCTTGATCCAGATTCGATTGCGCTGCTGGTCCGAAAGAAGGGTCGCCAGATCCAGAGGCGTTTCGATCGCGACGTCGTAGACGGGCGCGCGTAAGATCGCTTCGAGAAGTTCATCGGTTGACATCAACATTTCTCCGCGTCCCGAATGCCATCAGCATGCACGTCATGCTCCCGTGTCGCCGCATGAGTTGTCGGCTCGCGCCAGATGCAGCGCGACCGCGGCAGCGACCGCAGCGGTCTCGATCCGAAGATTATGTGCGCCAAACGATCTTGGCCGTGCGCCCACACCGATCAACACCCGGCGCTCCGACTCGCTGAAACCCGCCTCCGGTCCGATCAGGGTCAATCCAGCTGGACCATCGAATCCGATCGACTCGCCAGCCTGGTCACCGAAGAAGATCGCAGCGTCGGAAGGCCACCCCGACAATACAGCTTCGAGCGAACAGGGCTGGCGCACTTCGAGAAACCAGGGACGCCGAGAAACCTTGCAACTTTCGGTCAGGATACGGACCAGCCTCGCAGACTTCGGATCGAGTTTCCTGACCACAGAGTCCTCGAGCACGAGCGGTTGCCATGAATCGAGACCGAGCTGCGTCAGCATCTGCAACATCGTCGAGAGTCGGTCGCCCTTCGGAATGGCACTGGCAAGAACGAATTTGGACTCGGGCCGGGCCGTCTTCAAAATCGATTCGACGATGATCACTGTGGAGTTCTTGCCGATCGTTTCGATCCGCCCCTCGGCCGTGCGCCCGCGTCCATCGAAGACGACCAGCGAATCACCGACGCGCAGACGGCGTGCTGCAACATGCCGAGTCTCGTCCGGCGTCAGCCTGACGGGACCCTCCTCTTCGAGTACTTCCATCCAGGACCAAAGCGCACTCACGAGGCAGCGCCCTGCATCCTGTCTGGGTTGATGTAGACGTCGAAGCGAACAAGCTTCGTCGCAACCTCGAAACTCGCGCCGGGAACGAG
>JAQBEG010000204.1:0-3690 GCA_032123985.1 Deltaproteobacteria bacterium | reverse complement strand
CTCGACACCCTGGATGGACAGGGGTGCGAGCACGGCCGCGTCGACTCCGCATTCGATGGCAAATTCGAGGTTCTCGAGCGTCTCTCGCGCAGTCGGCGCGGTTACGCCGGCCCAGCTCTCGACCCCACGGGCGTCGCCGGCCGCGAGCTTGATGTTCAACTTCGAAACTTCCTCGGCACAGACTCGAATCACGGCCTGGCGGGTCTCGTTGTCGATCTTGTCCCATTCACCGGTGGTACCGGCAGAAAAGATGATGTCTGCGCCGGATCCGTCCTGAACGACATGACGTACGACCGCGCGCTGATCCTCCTCGAGAAAGCCACCCTCCTCATCGAGAATCGTGATCACCGGGACAGACAATCCCGGTTTCGGTCTGGACTGCTCGACGCTCCGAATCGCTCTACCCTCCGCACGCAATCTGCGTGGACGTAGCATAGCGGTCGGCGCGCCTCGCACCTACCGAGTAGCGCGGGGCGAACGTCCTCGGGCACCAGCCGATGAGAGGCCTAGAGGGTTTCGAAGAAGAAGGTCATCTTGACGCCGAGGGCTGCGGCCAGCTTGTGCATCGTCGACATCGACGCGGCGCTCTTGCCGAGTTCGATCTGTGAGATCAGGCTCACCGACAGTCCCGTTCGATTCGCGAGTTGCTTGAGCGTCAAGTCCGATTCATGACGCTTCCCGCGGATGCGCCGACCGATCTCGCTGTTCAGATGGGTCTCGAGATCGACGAGCAGACCACGATCGCGAATCGCCTCTCGCACGACAGCAAGAACCTCCTCGGAATCGAGCGGCTTCTGAAGATAATGAAAGGCCTGGTGCTTCATGGTCGCCACCGCCATCTCGACCGACGCAAGGCTGGTCGTCGCGATCACGCAGATGTCTCCGTCAAAGGCGCGGATGGCGGCCAACGCCTCGTCACCACCGGTCCCGGGCGACACGTCGAGCACGATCAGCTGAAAGCGATTCTGGCGAACCTCTTCCGGCACGCGTAGCGGCTCGGAAAGACAGGTCACGCCGTAGCCCTGCTCTGAAAACAGTTGCTTCAGCTGGAGCTGAGCCTCTTCTTCCCGCTCGACGATCAGAACGTTCAATCTCTGTTGGCTGGCCATTTTGGTTTCCGCAGTTCTTCGACCCGGATTCCACGAAGACGCTCCCACCTGAACGCCTTCGCAATCGGGCCGGGCAGGGCAGCGACCGGTTGAAACCTGCTCGCTACCTGCGCACGACTTGCCGATCGATCGGCCCGTCGCGCCATTCTCATTAGGAAATTATTGGAATCCTTCAGGAATTACGCGCATCTGAGACCTCGCAATGAACCGAGACGGGTAACGGATCGACCGGCGATGCGAATTCACTACAACGCCGAGGCAATCGACGGAGGAAGGGGCTAGCGGGCCCTTTGCTTTTCCTCGGTGCGCGGAACCGGGGTCGCAGCCGCCGCGCCAGCTTCGCCCGCCGGATTCTCGATGGGAGCCATCAGCCATTTTCGGCTGAAGGCTTGCGGCGCCGCGTTGACCTCGACCGCTCGATCGACCTCGAATCGAATCAACTGCGCCCCGGGCTCGTGAATTTCAAACCAGGCCGGAACCTTGAGCTTGTCGAAGCTCTTGATCGGTCCAAAAATAATGAAGACGCCACTCTTTCGATCGATGCGGACAACCTGGAGTTCACGGGTATCCACCCATATCCTCGGGATCAGCCCGTCCTCGGGTAGAGCCAGAACGGGACCTTCGAGCGGACCGTCCATCGCCGCTCCGCTTCCCAGCTCTCCAAGCGGATCGTCCAACACATCTTGCTCGCTACTCGGCAGCCCGAGCGATGACACTGGCGGCGCCACAGCCAGTCGCGGATCGCCGATCACGAAGCAATCTTGTTCACCGCACGGAGCCAGGCCGATCCATTCGCTCTGCACGCCAAAAGTTTTGAGGGCCGCGCTGAGTGTCGTCTCGGTCGCTGGCTGCAATAGAAAGAAGGGTTGCAGCATCGGCTGCGGCCGATCGAGAGGTTGGCCGTCCTTGGCAGCGAGCAGCTCGCTGCCGGAGAGCAGATAGCGATCGACACGACCCCCATAACCGCGCAGTTCGAGGCGAGCGAGCCCGGTCGGATGACTGATCAATTCGCCCACAGCGATCGGTTCCTGATCTCCGATCCGCATTGTCAGATCCAGTTGAATCGCGTTCGTCCTACCGGAGGCTCGATTCACCTCCGCAATCGCTTTCATCGTTCGATTCGCGTTCGGAACGAAAGCGAAAGCGCGCGGGCTGGAAAGCAACCCCGAAGCGAAAAGGATCATGAACAACAAACTCGCCGTACGAAAGGCAGAGTCGGCTTCGCGAACGAACCTGCTTGTCGTTCCGCGAATCAAGTGCTCTGTCCTGAGAGCCGTGAAGCGCCTGCATAACGCGCGCGATCGCCGAGCTCGGATTCGATTCGCAGCAATTGATTGTATTTGCAGATTCGATCCGTTCTGCAAAGCGAACCAGTCTTGATCTGACCCGTACCCGCGCCGACCGCAAGATCGGCGATGGTCGTGTCTTCTGTCTCGCCGGAGCGATGCGAGGTCACGCTGGCGAATTTCGCCGCGTCGGCCATCCGGATCGCGTCGAGCGTCTCGGTCAACGTCCCAATCTGATTCACTTTGATGAGAATTGCATTGGCGGACTTCTCTTCGATGCCCCGCTTCAAGATGCTCGGGTTTGTCACGAAGAGGTCGTCGCCGACCAGCTGGATCTGGTTCCCGAGCTTCTGCGTCAGCAGAGACCAGCCAGACCAATCGTCCTCCGCCAGCCCATCCTCGATCGAGACGATCGGATAGCGCGAAACCCAGTCCGCCCAGTATTCGACCATCTCGGCCGAATCGAGGCGCCGACCTTCACTCGCCAGCACGTACTCCCCGTTCTCGTAGAACTCGCTCGCTGCGGGATCGAGCGCGATCGAAATCTGCGTGCCCGCATCATATCCAGCGCGATCGATCGCCTCGAGAATCAGTTCGAGGGCCTCGTCATTGCTGCCCAGATTCGGCGCGAACCCGCCTTCGTCGCCGACCGCGGTCGAATAACCTTTCTCCTGGAGTACGCGCTTCAGTGTATGAAACACCTCCGCACCCCAGCGCAGTGCCTCGGAAAAACTCGGCGCGCCGAGCGGATAGAGCATGAACTCCTGAACATCGACATTGTTGTCCGCATGCGCGCCTCCATTCAACACGTTCATCATCGGAGACGGCAGGAGTGTCGCGTCGTCGCCGCCGATGAAACGGTACAGAGGTTGATTGGCCGAGATGGCCGCGGCGTGCGCCGCGGCGAGCGAAACACCGAGTATCGCGTTCGCGCCGAATCGCGATTTCGTTTCGGTCCCGTCGAGCGCGATCAGGGCATGATCGAGTTCCGCTTGCTCGCCGAGGCCCCCGAGTGCGGTACCGACAACGGCCTTCCCGATCTCGCCGTTCACGAAATCGACGGCCTTGCGAACGCCCCTGCCGAGGTAGCGAGTCTTGTCGCCGTCACGAAGCTCGAGGGCTTCGCGAGCGCCAGTCGACGCGCCCGACGGAACGGCCGCGCGACCGAGCTGCCCGTCAGAAGTGAGAACATCGACCTCGACCGTCGGATTTCCTCTGGAATCAAGTATCTCTCGCGCTTGGACGCGGTTTACGCGAATCTGCGTCATCGGCTTCAGTCTCCTCCAGAAGTCAGC
>JAQBEG010000203.1:0-5076 GCA_032123985.1 Deltaproteobacteria bacterium | reverse complement strand
TCGGGCATTGCGCCCGCGCGGATCTGCTCGGCCAGCTCGAAGGCCGCGGACACGAAGCCCGCGTTGCCGAGTGGTGACGAGCCGCCTGGCGGGATCCACGTCGGGCGTTCGCCGCGCAGGTGCGCGCGCGCCAGCACACCGGCCGTCGCCGACGCAACGCCCGCGACGCTGCGTCCGTATACGAGTTCGGCGCCGTAGGCGGCATCGAGCAACAGCTTCTCACGCACGTCCGTCGTCAACGGCTGGTCGATCAGGACGAGCGTCGTCGACAATCCCGCTCGGGCGCCGTGGATAGTGGTGGCCAGGCCGTGATTCGTGCCGAGGCCACCGGTCGTGACGAGCCGGCGGCTGCCGTGGGCCCGCGCCCCGGCCAACAGGAACTCGAGCTTGCGTGGCTTGTTACCACCGTAGCCGGGGGCGCTTCGCTCGTCGCGCTTCACGTAGAGCGTCCCGGGCGCGAAGCCCGGGAGAGCGAGCGGTTCGACGGGCGTTGGACCGGCGAGCAGGGGCCAGCGGGGCAACGCATCGCGCAGCCCGGGAAAGGCGCGGAACAGGGCGAGATCGGCCGACGGCACGAGCGCTATCGACAGGTCCTACGTCTTGCGCCGTGAGCTGGTCTTCTTCGCCCGGCCTCCCTTGGAGCCGGCATCCGCGAGTCCGACGCGGGCGAGCAGGTTCTGGGTCTCCTTGCGAACCTGCTTCTCGAATCGACTCCAGCGCGCATCGCGATCACGTTGGGCGCGTTCGAGCTGGCGTTCGAGGTCCTTCAGACCCTTGCGAAGATCCTTCACCAACGAGGCCAGATTCTTGGGAAGCTGTTTCTCGAGCAGCTTGAAATTGTCCTCGATCGCCTTCATCGTGCGATCCCCGAGACTCCGGGATTTCTTCGGGCGACTCTTGCGCGCTGCAGACTTCTTCTTGGGTGCGCTCTTCTTGCGAGCTGTGGATTTGCGTGCGGTCATCAAAAGATCCCCTGTCTGGACCGGGCATAGCGTCGACGCATGACGACGTATTTCACGGTGTTCCAGCCTGAGGGTGGCTGTCTCTCGCTCGGGTTGCAAACTAATTTCATCGTCGAAGCCGACGGGGCGGATCGGGCGGGCTACGCTCGAAACGCCGGCGGGCTCGGATTGACGGGATGCCCCTACGGTTCGCCTCGAAGCTCGCGAAGGAGTGAAGCTGTTCTGGCCCGCGAATCCCACCGCGCATCTTGACTGAACAACTCCCGCCAAAAAAGCCTGCGGCATGGCGGTCTTTGCCCGCGAGCATCTGGGCATTGGGGCTCGGCTCGCTGTTCATGGACACTTCTTCCGAACTGATCCATAGCCTGCTGCCGGTCTTCATGGTCACCACATTGGGTGCTTCCATGGTCACCGTCGGTCTCATCGAGGGCGTGGCGGAAGCGGCTGCGTCGGTCATGAAGATTTTCTCCGGTGCACTCAGCGATCGCCTGGGCAGGCGCAAGTTTCTGGTGGTTCTGGGTTATGCGGTCGCGGCGCTGACCAAACCGATTTTTCCACTGGCCACTTCGGTCGGCTGGGTGTTCACGGCGCGTTTCGTCGATCGTCTGGGGAAGGGGATTCGCGGGGCGCCTCGCGACGCGCTGGTGGCCGAACTCGCGCCGCCGCAGATGCGAGGCGCCGCCTATGGACTTCGCCAGGCGCTCGATTCGGTGGGCGCGTTGCTCGGTCCGTTGCTGGCCATTGCTTTCATGATCTGGTTTGCAAACGATATCAGGATGGTGATGTGGGTCGCGGTGGTGCCTGCTTTCATCACCGTGGCTTTGCTGATCGTCTATGTGCACGAACCCGAGCGCGCGCAATCGGAAGCTTCGGTCAAGGCGCGGCGCAGCGTTTCCGACGTCCGGCGGCTTCCATTGCGTTACTGGCTCGTCGTGCTGTTGGGGGCCGTCTTTACGCTGGCGCGTTTCAGTGACGCGTTTCTGGTGTTGCGCGCCGTCGACGTGGGGCTCGAACTCGTCTACGTCCCGCTCGTGATGGTCGTGATGAACGTCCTTTACGCTGGCGCGGCCTATCCGGCCGGCGCCGCGGCCGACCACATGAGCCAACGCACGCTGCTACTGCTCGGTCTGGCGCTGCTGATCGTCGCTGACCTCGTGTTGGCCGTCGCCTCGTCGCCGATGATGGTGTTCGCCGGAACCGCGCTCTGGGGATTGCACATGGCCTTGACGCAAGGACTGCTGTCGAAACTCGTCGCGGACGCTGCCCCGGCCGAGCTGCTCGGCACGGGTTTTGGAATCTTCCATCTCGTGAGTGGTGGCGCGCTGCTGTTGGCGAGCGTCATTGCGGGCTCGCTCTGGAGTTCGTTCGGAGCGCCGGCCACGTTTCTGGCTGGAGCATTCTTTGCGGCGGTCGCGGTCATCGGGTTGTGTGTCGTCAAAACAGCCCGGACTCGAGATGGAATCCGCTAACGGACGGTTCCGAGAGATCTCTACGCACAGGCGGACTGCATCCGACGCGCCAGCTTCATCCGCGCCTTCTTACCAGATCCGCGCCTTCTTACCAGATTCGCGCCTTCTTACCAGAATTGTACTTGGCGGTGGTACTGTAAATGCCGCTGGAAATTGTTATCGACTCCGTCAGAGCTCGGCTGGACCAAGGGAGAAGCCGTCGCTGCTGACGCCTCATACGGTCCTGGAGATAAGCACGTTGGGAATCAAGTCGCTCGGCCTGGTCTGGCTAGCCGCGATCCTGTCTGCGGCGTTTCCCGTTGCCGGACAGGAGGCGGCCCCGGCGCATCCATGGGAGGCTGCACCTGCACTTGAGTTCATTCCCGTCCCTCTCGTCCCCGGAAAAAGCGAGGAGTTACAGCAGCTGCTTCGACGACTGGGCGAAGCGATTGGTGTCGAACCCGAGGTCGCTGCGATCGAGGCCGAGTTGCCGGCGATCGAAGAACAGATTCTACTCCGGCTCGAACAGACAGACGCGCTTCTCGCGAGTCGGCCGACGCTAGACCAGCTTCGCGACTTCGACAGCGACTGGACGGGTCGCACGAAAGCGCTCGCGCCGCTCCGACAGACACTCGCGCGGACGGCCACCGATCTCGAGCACCAGGTGGAGGAGCTCGCCGGACTTCGTGGGCTATGGAGCGCATCGCGCGAGAACGCGGCCAAGACCCAGGCACCGCCTCAGGTATTGGCCGCGATAGGGTCGAATATCGAGTCGATCGACGCGATCGCCAAGAAGGTCCGTGCGCGGCGAAGTGTCGTATTGACCCTGCTCACGTCGGTCAGCGAACGAGAGTTCAAAGCCTCGGACGCTGGGCAACGCGTCTCGGCCGAGATGGCAGTTCTCCGGGCTCGCCTCTTCGAACCGGACGCAGACCCACTCTGGTTCGCGATTCGCTCGGGCACACTCGAGCCCGCTCTTACGTCCGTCGAGAGGTCGACGACGACCGAATGGGACGCCCTGCTCGAGTTCGCGGCAAGTCGGCGTCGTGCTTTGATTCCAGTCGGGGTCTTCTTTCCAATTTCGCTCATCCTCGCGCTCTATGTCCGTGAGTTGATGAGGCGGCGCATCGACGGGCACCATCTCGAAGGCTCTGCGAGCGCATTAGAACGACCGTGGTCGGTGGCGTTCCTGGTTACCGCGTTTGGGGTCGCGGCGGCTTTTCCGTTCGCTCCTGGTATTGCCTTCGACTTCATTGGCATGATTCTCGTGGTGCCGACACTTCGAATCCTGACGCCGGTTTTTCCAAAGGGGACACGTGGCCTGCTCGGGACCCTTGCCGTGTTCTACATCATCGATCGAGTTCGCGATGTCCTGACACCCGCAGAGCTGCTCGAGCGAATTGTCTTCTTTGCTGAGATGATTGCTGCGCTGGTTGCCGTTGGCGTTCTCTCGCGTCGTTCGAGGCTGACGGTCATGGAGCGGGACAGGCCGCCGCCGGCAGCAGTCGGTGCTGCCCTTAGGATCTCTTCGGGAGCGTTTCTGGTTGCCGCTTCGTCAATTCTGCTCGGGTACGTCTCGTTTGGGAAACTCATTGGTGAAGGCGCGCTTTGGAGCATCTACCTCGCGCTCGTCGCGTATGCTGCATATCGTATCGGAACGACCTTCGCACTCGTGGCGCTGACCAGCGATCGACTCGCTCGGATTGGTGTTATTCACAAGAACTCGGAGCAGCTGGTGCTCTGGGCAGAAAGAGCGCTGGCTGTGCTGGCGGTAGTTTTCTGGGGTCTCGGAACGCTCGACGGGTTTACTATTCGGGATTCGGTCGTGAAAGCCGTTCAGGCATTCCTGTCCGTGCCAATCGAAGTCGGCACCGTCTCCGCTTCCATCGGCGACATTCTGGCGTTTCCTCTGACTCTGTTCATTGCGTTCACTCTCTCTCGTGCAATCCGATCCCTCCTCGAAGAGGACGTGTTTCCCCGCGTGTCGCTGCGACGGGGCGTGGGGAACGCGGTGTCGACCAGCGTTCACTACGTGTTGGTGATCGGCGGTTTCTTCATCGCGCTCGGCGCAGCGGGCATCGACTTGGGAAGGTTCACGCTGCTGGCGGGTGCATTCGGTGTTGGAATTGGATTTGGCCTGCAGAACGTCGTCAACAACTTCGTGTCCGGCCTGATTCTTCTCTACGAGAGACCGATTCAAGTGGGAGACATGATCGAACTGGGTGGCCTCCTTGGCGAAGTGAAGCGCATCGGCATCCGGGCGAGTACGGTGCTGACGTTTCAGGGAGCCGAGGTGATCATTCCGAACGGCAGCCTGCTCTCCGACCAGCTCATCAACTGGACACTTTCGAACAAGCACCGCCGAGTAGAAATTCCGGTTGGCGTCGCTTATGGAAACAGGCCCGCGGATGTCGTCGAAGTTCTCAAACGGGTGGTGGAAGGTGAACAACGAGTTCTGAAGCAACCAGAGCCAATGATTCTCTTCCTTGGTTTCGGAGACAGCTCGCTCGACTTCGAGATTCGCTTCTGGGCGCGCGACTACATGACGTACATGATCCTCGCCAGTGATGTCGCGTCGGCGGTCTACGACGAGCTCGAGAGAGTCGGAATCACAATTCCCTTCCCGCAGCGCGACCTTCATTTGAAGAGTGTGGACGCTGGCGCGG
>JAQBEG010000202.1:0-5760 GCA_032123985.1 Deltaproteobacteria bacterium | reverse complement strand
GTCGAGCTCCTCCTGATCCGCTTCATCGAATCGTTCGGTCCAGACGGATTCGTCAGATACGTCCCCCGCGTGCCATTCGCTGTCTGTTTCGAGGATTTGCGGGTCTGCCATGGGAAACTTCCTTCCGAGCTAGAGTGCGATCTCAGGCATGCAGGGTAAAACAGTTGATTCGACCCTGCGACGCGGCGTAGTCTATTGGGACCCAGGACGAAGAAGGAGTTCGGCATGCTCGATTTGTGGATCCGCGGCGGGACGATAATTGACGGAACAGGAGCCCCTCGCTTCGAAGCCGACCTGGGTATCCGCGACGGGGTCATCGCCTGCGTCGGCGCAACCGACGAGCCCGCAGCCCGGGAGATCGACGCTCGCGGACTCCTCGTCACGCCCGGCTGGGTCGACGTTCATACTCATTACGACGGCCAGGTAACCTGGGACCCCTATCTCACGCCATCGATCTGGCATGGCGTCACGACGGTGGTGATGGGCAACTGCGGCGTAGGCTTCGCACCGGCGGAGGCCAGCCAGCATGACTGGCTCATTAGTCTGATGGAGGGCGTCGAAGACATCCCTGGCACCGCGTTGGCCGAGGGTATCAAATGGGAGTGGGAGAGCTTTCCCGAATACCTGGACTCGATCGACAAAAATCCCCACGCGATCGATGTCATCGCGCAGGTACCCCACGGCGCGCTGCGCGCCTTCGTGATGGGCAAGCGGGGCGCCGATCATACAGCTCGCCCGACCGCTGCGGAGATCGAAACGATGGGGCGTCTGGCACGCGAGGCGATTGCGGCGGGCGCGGTGGGTTTCACGAGTTCGCGCACGAAGAACCATCGCACCAAGGATGGCGAGTTCACGCCGAGCCTCACGGCAGGGCCGGATGAAATGATCGGGATCGCCAAAGCGATCGGCGAAGGCGGACGCGGGGTTTTCGAAATGGTTGCCGACTTCGGCCACCTCGATGAAGAGTTCGCTCTTCTCCGCAAGATGGTCGAAGTATCGGGACGTCCGATGTCGATCTCCGTGGCGCAGAACGACCACTCACCCAGCCATTGGCGTCGCCTTCTCGATTTGATCGATGAGGCGGTGAAAGATGGCCTTCCCATGAAGGGACAGGTGCCGCCACGTGCCATTGGGCTACTGCTCGGGTTGCAGGCGACGTTCCATCCGTTTGTCACGAGCCCGAACTACAAAGGTGTAGAAGGGCTTCCCCTGGATGAACGCGTCGAGCGGTTGCGTGACCCCGAACTCAAGGCCAGGATCCTCGCCGACGCATCACCAAAAGGACTCGCGGAAGTGACTTCCCGATTCGACCGTATGTTCGTGCTCGGCAATCCACCCAATTACGAACCGGCAGCCGAGGACAGCATCGCGGCCCGCGCCGAAGCCAAGGGTGTTCCGCCCAACGATCTCGCGTACGACCTGCTCCTCGAAGACGGGGGGCGCGCCCTCCTCTACCGAACCTTTCTCAACTACACCGACTTCAACCTCGACGTGAGCCGCGAAATGCTCCTCGACCCGAATACGGTTCCGGGGCTCGGAGACGCCGGTGCGCATTGCGGGCTGATCTGCGATGGCAGCTTCCCCACGTTCCTGATGCTCCACTACGGCCGCGATCGGACGCGAGGCGAAAAACTCGATCTCGAATGGCTCGTCAAACGACAGAGTGCCGACACCGCCGCATTGATCGGACTCGAAGACCGCGGGTCGATCGAGGTTGGCAAGCGAGCCGACCTCAACTTGATTGATTGGTCGACGATGAAGCTGCATCCACCCGAAATCCTTTTCGATCTTCCGGCAGCCGGCAAACGATTGGTGCAACGAGTGGATGGCTATCGTATGACGTTGGTGGCTGGTCAGCCCGTCTGCGAAGACGGCGAATGCACCGGCCGCTTGCCCGGTCGCCTGGTGCGTCACGCCTCGGCGGTTTAGGGCCGAGACTTCATAGCTAGAGCCAGCGACGGACCGACGCTTTGTAATCCGTGTAGACGCTCCCGAACTTCTTCTCGAGATAGGCCTCCTCGTGGCGGATGGCGATCAGATAGATCACGACCCAGGTCACTGGAACCAACAGAACCACCCATTCGTTGGCGAGAGCGACGCCGATTCCAGCCTGCAGGAAACCCATCGATACGTACATCGGATTGCGAGTGAAGCGATAGATGCCCGTCGAGATGATCTCCGGCGTGCTCAGCCAGGGCTTCGCATCCTGCCCCGTGCGACGAAACAATCCAATCGCAGCCGCCATCAGGCCGAGGCCACAAGCCAGCAGCAGGCCGGCCGTGCCGTATCTCAGCGCCCCTTCGAGAGGAAACGGCAACGGCCAAATCCACAGATGGAGTACGACGCCGAGCGCCAACGCGATCAACGGAACGAAGGGCGGTGGAAATCGAACCGCCGCCCCGTCTGTGACTTCTGTTTCGGATGTCATTACGGGATAGTGGCACACCTGGCGTGGACTCTTCATGCCACCAATTTCGAGACGAGGCCCACCGCGAACATGAGGAGCGGAGCACCCAGGCTGAAGACTGCCAAATTGGCAGTCCGCGACGCTCAGCTCAGTACGAGCCTTCTTCCCAGTTCGACGAGGAGCCGGTCCAGGTCCCACTCGTCGTTCACGACGCCGAAGACATAGCGATCCGGGCGCACCACCACGGCTGCATGTGACTCGAAAACCCGGTCCATCTCGCCTTCGACCACGTCCAGTCCTTCGAGGCTCACGACCTGGCCACCCAGGCGTTCGATGACCGCGTTCGCCTCCGCACTCATTTTCAAGTCCCTCGCTGTGCGACCCACGACGGTAAAGCCAGGACCAAAGAATTCGTCGATGCGCCGGGTCAGACCCAGCGCATCTCGCACCGTCGGCTGACGAAGCAATTCGCCGACCGGCTCGTCGTTTCGACGCTGTTCGGTCATCAGCACGCCGCCGCGCAACGGAGGCGCAGTGCGTCCTTGCCCGTAGCCAGAACTCTGGTCGGCGGGATGAGGATCCGGCAGACCAGCCTCCCGCGCCGCCAGGGTCTCCATGAGCTGTCCTATCGCGACCGCCCATTCGACCAGATCCCGCGCATGTGCATCCCGCTCGGCCGCATAACTCTCGAGCAGCTTCGCATCGCAGACTCCCGCCAGAACGAGCGGGATCTTCCAACCCAGATTCACCGCGTCCCGGAACCCAGCGTTCAAGCCCTGCCCCAGAAATGGCGGAGTCTGGTGCGCCGCGTCGCCCGCGAGAAAGATCCGACCGACCTGCCAGCGGTCCGCGGTCGCCGCATGGAACTGATAGACGGCGGCGCGTCGAATCTCATAGTTCTCCGGCGCGGTCCAGGGCGCGAGCAGTTCCTGAATTTTCTCTGGTCGCAGCATCTCGTCGCGGGTCTCACCATCGACGAGTTGAAACTCCCAGCGGCGATTCGGGTCCTTCACGCAGACATACGTGGTCAGACGCGCAGGGTCGCAGACTTGCATCGTGACGAGCGGAAGGTCGGCGTTCGGCCCCTGAACGATGTCCAGGACGAGCCAATCCTGGTCGTAGCCGAGGCTCTGCCACTCGACACCAATCGCCTCGCGCACGAAGCTCGACGCACCATCACAACCCACCGCGAAGGAAGCGCGGTGTTCAGCTTCCCCGCCTTCCCCTCCGGAGTGACTTCGCAGCACGACTTCTCGTGCATCTTGCTCGATCCCAGTCACTTCGTAACCGACCAACACATCGATACAATCGTTTTTACTCACGAGATCTCGAAGCATCGCCTCGAGTTCGGGCTGATCGAAGAACGCCATGTCTCGCCATCCGTTCGACCCAAATTCAGGCATCGTCATTCCGAAGAGTGCCTCTCGACGAGAATTGGTGAAGACGACTTCGTCTTTCTCGCGCGCCGGCTGGCAGATTCCAGCTACCTCCTCCCCAAAACCAATGCGTTGGAAAGCGCGAACCGATTCCCCATCCAAACCGACTGCTCGCGGAAGCACGACGGGCTCGCGCGATCGTTCGAACACGACGACCCGCAAGCCCGCGTGGGCGAGCTCCAGCGCGGTCAACGCACCCACCGGACCGTATCCAACGATCGCAACATCATATCTTGCGCTAGTCACGAGTCCTCCCTAACAGAGCAATACGCGAAGTTCGCAGGCCGTAATTTCCAATAATCGCATTCATCGCCGTCAACTGGCGGCAAAGCTACCCCAGGCGGTGCCGAGAGCGGTACCCGGATCGTAGAGTCCGGTCTCAAAGTTCGCATTCAGCAAATCGCCGTCCGTAAAATGTTCGACAACGTGTCCCCACGGATCGCGCCAATAGTCGAATATCTGACTTCCCAGCACGTGTCGGCCAATTCCTGCATGGTGGTCGTAGCCAGCGGCGATCAGGTGATCATGCCCGGCCATCACCGCATCCACATCCTCAACCTCGAATGCAGCGTGATCAAAGCCAGGTTCACCGATCCCAACACAAAGCAGACTATGGTGATCAGCATACTCCTCCCCACGATCACATCGCAGGAAGGCCGTGATGATGTTCTCGGGCTTCCCGAGGTAAATCTCGTCCGAGGACAGAAAGCCGAATCTTGACTTGTACCAGGCTTCACTACGCCTGAAGTCGGCGACCTTCACGACGACGTGACCCAGACGCTTGACCGAGGAAGGTCCCGTCGGCGGCCGGTGAACGCTGCCCAGACGTCGACGATCGCTACCGCGATTGATTCCGCTCGCAGTCTGAACCGGCATCTTCGGCAGCAGCTCGCGTCCATGTACGATTTCGACCTGATAACCGTCCGGGTCCGTGAAGCGAACCACCTGCCCGCCTCCAGGCGCCTCGAGCTTCATGATCGGAGACGCGCCCTCGAGTTTCGAAGCAGCCGTCAAATCATCGGCAGATGCGGCCTCGAAGGCGGCACCGCGGAAACCGGCCTCGCCGAGCTCCGTCACATGGATATATGGGGACGGGTCGGTGCCACGGTGATAGAGCGTGTCGTTCTTGCGAGCCATCAATGCGAGACCGAAGTCTGCGGCAAATTGCTGCATTCTATCGAGATCGGGAGCCCCGAAGCGAACGTAAGCGATGTCGTGGACCTTGATCATGAAGGCTCTCCTGTATGGATACTTGGATATAACTGGATGCACACAGAGTGCGATCGACCGAGGCCGTCGCGCGACCTAACGGGCCGTATCTGCCGGCTCGTCGATGATCGGGTTCTCGATCTCTCCGATGCCTTCGATCTCGACGCGAACGACATCACCCGCTTTCAGAATCTGGGGCGGCTTGTGCACGATCCCCACACCGCTTGGCGTGCCGGTGGCAATGATGTCCCCGGGTTCGAGGGTAAAGGCCGTAGAAAAGTGCTCGACTAGGAAAAAGCTGTCAAAGATCAGCTGTTTCGTATTGGACTCCTGCCGCAGCTCGCCGTTCACATAGGTACGCAGATCGAGTCGGTGAGGATCACTAATTTCGTCGGTCGTGACGATCCAGGGTCCGATCGGGCCGTGGGTATCGAAAGACTTCCCCATCGTCCAGGTCGGTGTACGAAATTGCCAATCCCGCACGGTCACGTCGTTGACGACGACATAACCCGCGATGTAGTCGGCGGCGTCGTCACGCGAAACGTGCCGGCCGCGACGGCCGATCACGATGCCTAGCTCACCTTCGTAGTCGAGCACGTGGGAAGCCCTCGGCACGTGCACTGGATCGGTCGGACCCGTGACACAGGTAGACTGCTTGTTGAAAATCGTCGGATGCTCTGGAGTCTCCATGCCCGACTCCGCCACGTG
>JAQBEG010000201.1:0-3138 GCA_032123985.1 Deltaproteobacteria bacterium | reverse complement strand
TGCTCAGGAATCCTTCGAGGGCAGCGGGCCGAGCATGTCTTCGGCGCGGACCCAGAGGTCGAAGTCGGAAGCGCTCACGAGCCCAAGCGTCAAAGCGGCTTCTCGAAGTGACGTCTTCTGGCGATGGGCATGTTGGGCGATCTTCGAAGCCGCTTCGTATCCGATATGCGGACTGAGTGCCGTCACCAGCATCAGGGATTCCTCGACCATGGCCTCGAGTGCGTTTCGATCCGGCTCGAGGCCCGACGCACAATGTCGATCGAAGCTCTTCGTGGCGTCGCCGAGCAAGCGGATCGACTGCAGGACGCAGTCGGCGATGATGGGCTTGCAGACGTTCAGTTCGAATCGGCCCTTCGCCGCCGCCAGGCCAACGGTCGTGTGATTCCCGAAGACTCGCAAGCACACCATGATCAGCGCTTCCGCCTGAGTGGGATTGACTTTGCCGGGCATGATCGACGATCCCGGCTCGTTCGCGGGGATCGTCAGCTCGCCCAGTCCGCATCGCGGCCCGGAGGCCAACCACGCGACATCGCCCGCGACCTTCATGAGTGCGCCGGCCAGGGTCGAGAGCGCGCCGGAAACGGCCGACATCGCCTCGTGCCCCGCCAGCGCGGCGAATTTGTCGGGTGCCGGAATGAGCGGGAGACCCGTCTTCGCCGCCAGGGACTCGGCGATCGCGACGTCGAATCCTCGAGGCGCGTTCAGTCCCGTTCCGACGGCCGTGCCGCCGGCGGCGAGTTCGTAGAGCAGGGGAACGCAGGCATCGAGCGCTCGGCGAGCGACCTCGATCTGCCCGATCCAGCCGCCGATCTCCTGGCCGAGTGTGAGGGGCGTTGCGTCCTGGAGGTGTGTGCGGCCGACTTTCATCACGTCGGCGAATTCGCTGCGCTTCCTTTCGAGTGTCGAGCGCAGCCCATCGAGCGCGGGTGCGAGTTCGTCGCGAATGGCCAGCGCGGCGCTCAGGTGCATCGCAGTCGGAAAAGTGTCGTTCGTTGATTGGGATCGATTCACATCATCGTTCGGATGGATGGCGGTCGGGTCTTCACGATCGAGGCCAGCCAGCTCGTTGGCCCGATGAGCGATCACTTCGTTGCAGTTCATGTTCGTTTGGGTGCCGGAGCCGGTCTGCCACACGCGAAGGGGGAAGTGATCGTCGAACTCGCCTCGCGCGACCTCCGCCGCGGCGTGGGCGATCCACCCTGCCTTCGCGGCGGGCAGATCGGCCAATCGCTCGTTCACCTCGGCGGCCGCCTGCTTGATCAGTCCATACGCGTGGATGAGGGCGAGGGGCATCCGTTCGTCACCGATCTCGAAATGGGCGAGGCTCCGTTGCGTCTGTGCCCCCCAACGGGCGTCGTCCGGAACCTGGATCGCGCCCATGCTGTCGTGTTCGATTCGAAATCCCAATCGATTCTCCCCTCGACGTCGTATCGCCTCCTCAGTCAGACCCCTGAGATCGCGCTTCGAAGACGTTCAACCGGTTGTATAGGGTCTCGAGGCTGATGCCAAGGGCGTCGCCGCTCGTTGATGTCGTCCGTTTCGAAGGCACGAGCGATCCGAGCGACGAATCCGTGATCTTCGCCCTCTGCTCGCCGGAGGGTGAGAGGGGTCTTTTCGTCGCGACCTACGGGCCACATATGGAAGCCGATCGCGTCGCCGTCGTCGAACGGCTGGACGCCGACCCCGCGGATCGCAACACCGAGTGCTGACGACGCGCTTTCGCGGCACGCACCGCGTGTGCGCGACCTTCTCTCGATCACCAGGTCCGAGCACTTCGATTTGCGCAGCCCGATCGATTTCATCATGCTTTGGCGCCGCTGGAGACCGGACCGATGGGAGTGACCTCGGTCGGGCGAGGCGGCGCATAGAAGAGCGCAGGTGGAGAACCGACAGACTTCCTGTTCGAATCAAGGCATCGACGTCGATTCGGCCCCACAAACGATCTCGCAGTCGGGATCCTCTTCGCATCTTCGAATCGGTTCGGAATCGACCACGGGCTTGCCCTGGGGCGAACAGGTCACTTCGATCTTCGACGGCGAATCGAGCGGGTTGGTGGGCGCGTTCGGCGCCGGGGAAATCTCCCCGTGCGGGGCGAGTCCCTCCCGATCGCGAAGGGTCTGCGGTGAATAGACGCAGGCGATCGTGGTCGACCACGTGAGAACCAGGGCTGCGAGCGACAGCGCCGATCGGCGTCGTCTCGAGTCATCGGACAGGAAGAGGTTCATCCTCTGAGCTCCTTGTGGCTGTGTGATTTCCCGATACAGACTGGCGACGATCACTCGCAGCCCTCGTGACTGACCTGCGATTGGCGCGATGCTCGGAATCGGTAGCACGCATCGAGCGTGAAGATACCGACCTCGTTCAGGTCGTCTTCACTCGCGGCGTGATAGCCGCCCTCCATATAGGTTGCGTCGTTCTCGTGCAGAAGGAAGTCGACGCCCGTACCGAAGCCCGCCACGAACGTGTCTTCGTCTGCGTCGCCACCGCCATTCCCATCGACTTCGATCTATCCGGCGCCAAGGCCGAAGAGACCGTAGGGCTGGAGTTAGGCCAGATAGTTCGCCGGATCAATGGTAGCCAGAGGGCTTGCATAAATGAATACATTATTGAGAACCCGCCTTCGTGGTGTGATTCCCGAGTCATTCAGGCATATCGCGCCGGTGTGGCGAAGGAACGAGATCGCTCGTCGCGGCCGTTCCCGAGAGGACGACGTGCCGAACTTCATCCTGCTCCATCGAAATGCTCCCGGTCGTCTTTCCGTTCGTTCGTGGATTGCCTGGGGGACGTCGGCGATGCACACCTCGCCTAACGCGCGATGTTGCGCGGTCGGGGTAGGAGACGCTCAGGTGCCCTGGTCTTCGGCTCCGAGCGATAGTGCACCGTCACCATCCAATCGGCATAGGCATCGTCGAGTGGCTTCAGGGTCTGCAGGATCGCCGCTTTGATGGGCCCTTCGATGAGGGCCCCTTGTCCGGGCCAGATGCGATATTTCGTTCGTAGGAAGGCAGATCCGTCCCACGCTCGGATCGGTGATGGCGGACAGAACTCTCATCCGCCCGCCACACTTGGGGCAATGAAGCGCATCAACCTCGAAGACGCGCTGAAGGAGTTCGGCCCACGCTGGCGACGCGGCGGAAC
>JAQBEG010000200.1:0-3230 GCA_032123985.1 Deltaproteobacteria bacterium | reverse complement strand
GATCGACCAGGACATGGTGTCCGGCATCGGGGATTTCGACGAGGCGTCCGGTCGCGAGTTCTTGGATGAACGATGTTGCTGCTTCGCTCGATAGCAACGTGCTGTTTGAGCCTCGCACGAGCAGGGTTGGGCAGAGCACGCGACTCAGGTCTGGCCGCGGCCGTGATGGGAGACTGAACCATCTGGGATCGAACTTGTAGCCGAACCGACCGTCGGGCTCGAGCTGGACCGAATGCTCCGCAATGTGCACTCGGATCGACTCATCAGGACTTGCGGATTCGGGGACGAAGCGGAATCGCTCGGTTGCCTCCTCGCGCGTCCGATAGGTGCGGCGGAGTGAGAGCGCGAGTCGCGCGCGCCGACCTCCGCCAGGGGTGCCGCCGCGCGCCAGGTCGATGAGCACGATTCCGCGAGTATCGGCGAATCGACTCGCGTGGTCGAGTGCGACGCCCGCGCCGAGTGAATGACCGATCAGGTAGACATCCTCGCGACCGAGCCAGGAAAGCATGGCCTCGAGATCGGTGTTAAAGGCTCCAACGAAGCGTTTCTCGGGAAAGGCGGAGTCGCCATGACCGCGAAAATCGAGTGCGTAAACGTCGCGTCGAGAGGCCAATCGAGCCCCCAAATGGTCCCACCAATGGGCGTTTGCTCCGCCCCCGTGAAGCAAAATCACGGGCGGGAGAGCATATGTCTCGGTCGACGATTCAGGGTGCCAGTGCAAACTATGGAGCGAAATCTCATCGGGGGTCTGAAATCGAAGGGATCGGAATTCGGACGACATGTAGGTCCCATCTCGAGCGATTGAGCAATAGAACGGAAGCGTCGCGAATGGACGCGGAGCCGCACTCTAGGGGTCGAATTCGACGATTTCGAGCAACGGGAAGCATACGAAATTTCCCTGTAGAACCAAATGGATGCATGTGATTCGTAATACTTGACTATGACTTCGCAACGATGCGTCGGATCGGTTTGGCAATCGTGGAATCGACGCCGATTGCATCAACGTATGGATCCTCGACAGTTCCCATGACGTTCCTTCAGCCCCTTCCAACACCATGCGACGCAGTTTCTAAACGTCCGAATTCGGCGTCGAGAGGCCGGATGGTGCCACTTTCTAATTGACAAGAAGAGTGAAACGCTTATGATCGCGCCGTTTTGCAGGGTTTCCTGCGAAAAGTTTTTTTGGGGGGCCAAGCAGACGAAACCGCGACTCGGAGTGAGTCGCAATCTCGGTCTGTTGGCGCAACGGGAGGAAGCCAAGAATGGCAGCCAAGAAGAAGAAGGCAGCGAAGAAGTCGGGCAAGCCCGTCGAGCTGATTATTTCGAAGACTCGGGTGAAGAACGCAGCGAAGAAGTGCAACGTAGGCGGAGAGTTCTACGGTGCTCTGGACGCTGTCGTTCGTGACATGATCAAGGGCGCGGAAGCCCGTGCTGTAGGCAATAAGCGAAAGACCCTGAAGGCTGTCGACCTGTAGAATTTTTTTCTGCAGTTCGTCTCTTTGGAATGGAAAGGGCCCGTCGGATCTGAATCCGGTGGGCCCTTTCGTGTTTCAACGGACGATTAGTTCGGTCTATTCGGATTCAGCCTCCGATTCGGCGTCTCGATCGGCCGGCAGCGGATCGGGCAATGCGGACGCCCTATCTAGATTCGTACCGACGCGAAAGAGTCGTTCGATCGAAGCGCGGCGTAGGGTGCCCTCGAGCGAGGTCTCGTTTTCCCTCGCGACGTACTCGAGTCCAGCGCTCGCAAAGCGTGCCGCTTTGTCCAACGCGACCGGAAGCGATTCCGGATCGCCGAGTTCCATGCGATCCGCTACCGCAATCCGATTAGCCAGGGCAATCAATGCGTGTAGCACCGTGCTGCGTTCCTCTGCGCCCAACTCGCGCGTCGCACGAAAAAGTGCCTGTTCATCTTGCCGAAGACCCGGTAGCTCCGAAATCGAAGCGGGTAGGAAAACGCTCTCCTGATCAAGGGCGGACTCTTCGTTAGGGAGGTCTGCGAGACGATCCGGGCGAAGAAATCCGTAGATACGCATGGCGGCATCCCATGACGGAAAACCAAGGTCCTCGAGACGCCCCGTCCGCCAGCGCAGCGCCCACTCTTCGATCTCGGCAGTGAGCTCTTCGCGGACCGCCTGGATCATTCGAAAATAGAGCCAGTAGTCTCCCTGAAAGAGGGTATGCAAGAGTCCGAGCAGCGGGGCTAGATCGTCGTTGGGATCCTTCGCGACGAAATAGAATTGTCCCTCGAGAGTTTGCGATTGATCTGGGGGACTCCAATCCGGATCGTCTTGGGGACTGGGTTTGAGGGATACACTCACGTGTGAGCGAAGAAAAATAACGAGCAGCTCGGGATCGAGGGCCTGAGCGGCACTCAGCATTGTTTCGGTGTCAGTCGAGGCGATCGCGGCCATCCACGCATCGAGTCGGTCGGTGTCGACCTGCAAGCCACTCCAACCGTCGAGATCGAGGCAGGCGACGATCTGATCCTGCGTCGCCATCGACAGGAGCCAGCTCGCGTCTGCAAGGCCGATCGCGCGGCACGTGTAACAGAATTCAGCTTCCGGCAGCAACGGGATCACCGCTTCGGGATCGGTTAGGAGTTCGATGATCTGGCGTCGAATCGCAAGAGACGCTTCACAGACGACGGTCGCCTGTAGCTCCGGAGTCAGAGCGGCGAGTTCCCTCTCAGCGGCGCGCCGGTCGTTGCGCGCGAGAGTGAGTAGGTGGCGGGCTTCGGGTACGAGTACGCGGGGGAGTTCCATTTTGGCGCCCCACGCTAGCCCGGATGTCATAACGATGCTCTCACGGCCGATCGCGGACCGCTAAGCTGGTCGGCGTGAAGATCGACTTCGTTCGAGAGAGACTTGGTGCGCATGAGTCGGAGCGATCCGACATTTCCGGCGAGGCGTACGCCGCCGTCGCGATCGTGTTTCGAGAGGGCCCACGATCGGTCGAGGTGCTCTTGATCGAGCGAGCCGAGCGAGAAGGCGATCCCTGGTCCGGGCACATGGCTTTTCCTGGCGGTCGTCTGGAACAAGGCGACGGGTCGACGCGCAGCACTGCACGGCGCGAGACCTTCGAGGAGGTCGGAGTCGAGTTGGCTGACGCCGAATATCTTGGTCAGCTCGACGACATAGTAGGGAATCCTCGCACGCGCCCGACTCTCGTGGTCGATGCCCACGCATTCTTCTTGACCGAGAATCAGGGATTCGAGCTCGAACCGGAGG
>JAQBEG010000199.1:0-6014 GCA_032123985.1 Deltaproteobacteria bacterium | reverse complement strand
CCTCCGCGTCCCGGTAGAACGTCTGCCGGTCGAGGATCGCTCCTGCGGCGCGCTTGTGTTCGTTGGCCCAACGCCCGACCTTTATCATCGCCTTCATGTAGGCGATGACGAGCTCCGGGTGCTATTTGGCCATCACGTCGGTGCAGGTGATGACGGCGGGGATGTAGTGGGGTACCAGTTGTTCTCGGGTGCATGACGGAAGTATTCATACTCGATGCCGATCTTCTTGAACTCCTCGCGGCACCATCCCAGTTCCTGGTCGACGTTGTTGGCGGAAACCATCGGGCAGTTGGTGAACCACACGTCTTTTCAGTTCAACGGCGCTGTGGTGGAGACTCTTTTTTTGGGCATTGGTTGCTCCCTCTTTGAATTGACTGGTTCTGACTTGACGTCGCTTGTCGACGCTTCTGAAATCACGGGTGGTTCCGATCACCGGTCGACGTCCCGCATTGGATCGCGACCCCGGGGAACCGTCCTGGTGAGGCTATGCCGTCTCGTAGATTGCGATACTGAGGATCAAGCTGGACCCTTTGCGCGTTTTGTAGAGCCTTCCCCAGCATTCGAGACGCGCTCCAGTATGGGCGCTCATAAATCTAAGAAAAATGGCCAAGGCAGCGGCTAATGCTGCTCGTGCAGATGTGTGTGCGAGTGGCTGTGATCCGACGCCGTCCTGTGTTGGCCGGCTGCGGGTCGAAGTTCTTCGAGCCATTGCAGCCAGCGGTCGATGCCCTCGCCGGTCTTTGCGGACAACTTCAGCATGTTCGCGCTCGGCATGACCCGCGCAAGGGCGTCTTCGACGGCCGCGACATCGAAGTCCAGATGCGGAATCAAATCGATCTTCGTGAGCAACACCAGGTCTGCCTTCTGGAACATCACTGGATACTTGAGCGGCTTGTCTTCGCCTTCGGTCACGGACAGGGTCACGACGTTGACCGCCTGTCCGAGATCGTAGATCGCGGGACAGACCAGATTGCCGACGTTTTCGATGAAGAAGATGTCGCTTTCGGTAGACGGAAACTTGTGTAGGGCATGGTGGACCAGGCGTGCGTCGAGGTGACAAGCCGACCCCGTCGTGATCGTCGCCGAGACGATGCCCGCCGCGTTCAGCCGGTCCGCGTCTCGTTCGGTGGCGAGGTCTCCGCTCACAGCGCCTAGCGCGAGGCGGCCCGCGGCCGCCCGGGCCGTCGCCTCGAGTACCGCCGTCTTTCCGGCGCCCGGCGAGCCCATCAGATTGATCGCAAGCACTCCGTTGTCCTCGAAGTGCCTTCGATTGTGCACGGCTTGTGCGTCGTTGTCCGAGAGGATTCTCTCCCGGACATCGATCGGCACGATTTCGGGGTCTCCACATCCGCAGGTTTCACACATCGGGGGCCTCCATTTCGATTCGTTCCAAGATGATCTCGTCTCCCTGAATCATTCGCGCGGGTCGCTCGCAGGTTTCACAGCGCAAGATCGCGCCGCGTTTGACCGCGCAATGACAAGCCGGGCACTCCCAGGCAACGGCCACGACGTCGACCTTCAGCTCGGCGCCCTCGCAGATCGTCCTTTCGCAGAACGTATCGAACGCCGTCTTCAGCAAGTCGATTTCGACACCGGACTGCTCACCGATCTTCACATGCAAGCGATGCACGCGAGTCCCACCATGGGCTGCGGCTTCCTTCTGCACGCGGTCGATGAGAGACGCGACGATCGAGTACTCGTGCATGGCGTCACTCGCTCTCGAAAATGGGCGCGCGCTTCTCGAAGAACGCCGCGAGCCCTTCGGCGAAGTTCGGTCCATCGGCGATACGTGCGAGCTCGGTGAGCTCGGCATCGAGGTGTGGATCCAGGCGCTCCATGCCGGCCGCTCGATTGAGCAGACTCTTCGCTATGCCGACTGCCGCGGTGGGGGCTTCGGCGAGCTGCCGCGCCATCTCCCACGCCACGGACTCGAGCGCATCATCCGAAACGACGCGATTGATCAGTCCCCATTCGAGCGCTTCCCGGGCGCTCAAACGCGGGTTCAGTAGCACGAACTCGAGGGCCTTTCGAAGGCCGAGCAGACGCGGCAGAAAGAAGGTCGAACTCTCCGCCCCGGTGAGGCCGGTTTTAGAAAAGGCCCACTCGAAGCAGGATCGCTCGGATGCGATCACGAGGTCGCAGCTCATCGCGATGCCAAAGCCTCCCGCAGCGGCCGGTCCATCGACGGCCGCGATGAATGGTTTGGCTGCGCGGCGGATCTCGGAGATCGCGCTATGGACGTATTCGAGAATCTGCTTGAAGATTTCGCCATACCCTTCGGCGGGTCCGTGTGCGCTGTGCGGCTGCAAGTAGGCTAGGTCGTCAGCATTTCCACCCTCGCGGATGTATTTCAGGTCGGCGCCACTGCAGAACAGACCGCCTTCCCCTCGAATCAATACGGCGCGCACGTCGCGGTCTCGCGCGAGCTGCATCGCCGCGCTTCGAAAATCCTGGGCCGTCTCGACGTCGAATGAATTGTGACGCTCCGGACGCGCGATCGTGAGAACACCGACCGCATCGTCTCGCTCGACTCGAATGTGTTTCATCGTCTTTATCATCGTCATACTCGTCATCGTTCAGCAGATCCTCGGAAGCAACTCGCCCTCGGCTTCGGCCAACAAACGGCTGCCGAAGCCGGTCTCGAGGACCACGAAGCCGGGCCGCTCGGCCACACATTCCCCGACGATCGCAGCATCCCGACCCAACGGATGTGAGCGAATCGCATTGAGCACGGCTGCGGCGCTCTCGGGCCGCAGACCAAAAACAGCCTTGCCCTCGTTGGCGGAAACCAGGGGATCGATCCCGAGCAGCTCGCCGACCGCGCGAACGTCGTCCCGCATCGGGATCGACTGCTCCGCGACGATGATTCCGACGCCGCTCTTGGCCGACATTTCGTGTAGTGCGCTCGACAGACCCCCGCGTGTGGGATCCTTGAGCGCGACCACGCCATTGCCACCGATTTCCAGCGCGCGCCGCACCAGATCATTGAGCGGCGCGACGTCGGAGACGAGTTCGGTTTCCAGCGCGAGTTCATTGCGCGTTGCCATGATCGCGAGGCCGTGATCGCCCATCGTACCCGTGACGAGGATCTTGTCGCCGGGTCGAAGCCCCGCGTCGGAAACGATCCGCCTGGTGAGGCCCACTCCGGTGGTGTTCAGTACGAGCCCGTCGATTTCACCATGCCCCATGACCTTGGTGTCGCCGGTGACGATCGTCGTGCCCGCTTCCTTGCAAGCCAAACGAATCGAGTGCCAGATTCGCTCGAGATCTTCTCGTGGGAAGCCGTCCTCGATGATCGCCGCGCAGGTCAGCGCGAGGGGTTGGGTTGCGCCCATCATGGCGAGATCGTTGACCGTACCGCAAACCGCAAGGCGTCCGATGTCGCCGCCGGGGAAGGCGATCGGCTTCACGACATGCGAGTCGGTCGTGATCACCAGGTACTGGTCACCGATCCGAATGGCCGCGCCGTCGTCCATCGCGGCGAGGCCGATGCCGTCGTCGCCGACATCTCCGAGGCCCTCCGCGAAGACCTGCTCGATCAGCGCACGCATCGCGCCGCCGCCCGCACCGTGCTTTCGCGTAATCCGATCGCCGACGAATTGGACGTTTCGCATCATGCCGCACCTCGCCGAAGCGAATGAAGATCGGGTTGCCCACCATACTGGTGCCAGATTTTGCAGGTCCCCTCTGCGCTGACCATGCACGCACCAACGGGCACATCCGGGGTGCACTGCTTTGCGAAGAGCGGGCAGTCGGAGGGCGATGCAATCCCGGCCATGATGTCGCCGCATTGGCACTGCTCGACGAGCTTAGGCGGTGCGCCCTGCCAGAGTGCCGACGCGTCGATGTCGAAGCGCTTTCGAGTGTCGTACTGGGCGAACTCGTCGCGCAAGCGAAGGTTGCCGTTGGGCACGTGCGCGATGCCGCGCCAGCGTCCCCCGGTCGGACGGAAGACGCGCCAGAGGAGCTTCTGCGCCTGGATGTTGCCCTCTTTGCTGACGCAGCGCGGGAAGGCGTTCTCCACCCGCGGTTCACCGCTGTTGATCACCTCGACGAGCTTCACCAATCCCGCCAACACGTCGAGCGGTTCGAAGCCTGCGATGACCACCGGAAGACCGTGACGCGCAACGAACTTTTCGAACACCGCCGAACCAGTGATCGTCGCGGCGTGTCCTGCAGCGAGAAAGCCTTCGATGCGCGTTCCTGGCATCTCCGCGACGATTTCCATCACGGGCGGGATGTACTTGTGCGCGGATAGGACCGAGAAATTCTCGGGCGGATCGTCGACGAGTACCGCGGCCGTCGCCACCGCGGTCGTCTCGAAACCCGAGGCGAAAAACACGAGCTCTTCTGTGCACGACTTTGCGAGTTCGATGGCCTGCGTCACGCTGTATACGACGTCCACCTTCGCACCTTCGGCCTTGGCATCGGCCAGCGACTGCGACGTACCCGGCACGCGAAGCATGTCACCATACGACGCAACCCGAACGCCTTGCTTGGCGAGCGCCACGGCTTCGTCGACCTCGGGTACATCGGTCACGCAGACGGGGCATCCGGGTCCCATGATGACCTGCAGATTCCGCGGGAACGCCGCTCGCAAGCCAAATTTGGCAATCGCCTGCTCATGGCTTCCGCACACATGCATGACCGACACTGGCGAATGGTCCGCGCCCGCTACCAGGCGTTCGAGCGCATCGCACAGTCCACGTGCCCGGGTCGGATCGCGAAACTTGAGTTGTGCGAAGCCTTCATTGGGATCCATTATGCTCTCGATTTGGCGTCGGGTTCACGTCGGGAGCGGCGGCGATCTCAGCGCGCACATCGGCCGTCATCAGATCGTCCTCATCCGCAAGTTTGAGAAGTTCGTCGTACAGCGCCAGGGTCTCAGCGGCTTCCTCGGGCGGGATCCTTCGAATGGCGAAGCCGACGTGGTTCAAGATGTAGTCTCCGGGATCGACCGGTGCATCGCACACCTCGAGGCGAACCTGCTTCTTGACACCCCAAAAATCGACGGTGGCGATCTGAAGCTCGCGGTCGACTTCGATGACTTGACCTGGAACGCCTAAGCACATGGATGAACTCCCCGAGACATCATTCGTCATCTCCCAAAAGCGCGTTGGCTATCAGCGCCTGGCCGAGAGCAATTCCGCCGTCCCCCGGCGGAACGTCCCTGTGTCGCAGCAGCTCGATCGTACTGGGTAGTCGTCGCGTAATTCCTTGCGTCACGAGGGCGTTCTGAAAGACACCGCCCGTCAACACCACAGGGATGTTACCCAGCTTTTCTAGTAGGAGTTCCACGATCTCGACCGTGAGCTTGATCAGCATGTTATGGAACCGGGCGGATATGACTCCCGGGTTCACGCCTGCAACGATGTCCTTCACTGCGGCCCGCGTCGCCGGTCGAAGGTCGACTTCCATCGGGGTTTCACAGCGGTCGAGCGCATAGGGATACGCATCCCCAACGGTCGAGTCCGCTGCAGCTTCCCAAGCCATCGCGACCTGGCCCTCATGGCTCGATTGCGCTCGTTCGAGCACGAGCGCTCCGAACGCGTCGAAGTAGCGACCGACTCCACGCACATCGGGTGAGTTGATCTGGCGTTCGATCATCTGCGACACCACGCGGATCGATGTCTTCGGGAATCTACGAAAGAATGGAAGTGCTTCGATGGGCGGTTCACCGTCGAAGGCGTCGTGCAAGAGCGCGTACGCCGTTCGCCACACCTCGCGCATGGCCGTGTTGCCACCCGGGAGTCGTATTGAACGGAACGTGGCGAGCCGTTCGTAATTGCCAGCGGTGCAGAGCAGGAATTCCCCCCCCCACGACGTCCCGTCCTCACCGGCCCCCGTACCATCGTAAGCGACACCCAACACCGGGCCCTCGATGCCATGCTCCGTCATCGCACTCACGACGTGCGCGTGATGATGTTGCACGCCAATGCGCGTCACATCCTCGCGGGCCAGGGCGTAACGGGTCGACAGAGATCCCGGATGCAAGTCGTGCGCGACAACGTCGG
>JAQBEG010000198.1:0-7112 GCA_032123985.1 Deltaproteobacteria bacterium | reverse complement strand
GCCTGTAGAATGCCGATCTGCTCGACCGGGTTTCGCAACTGGTCGCGAGCCCGCTTCAGATCCCCAAGCGCATTCGAACCTCGTCGATAGGCACGTTCCGCCCTGCGCTGCCTAAATTGTCGTCGCGTCTGCCCCATGCGGTCGATGGCGCTGTCCAGATGAACCAGAACCCCATCGAGCTGCGCGCTCTCTAGAACGCCTTCTGCAGTCCGGTCCTGCTCCGGAACGGCTTCCAGCTGTTGCCTTTCGCGCTCGACTCGCTCGCCCAGGGCTTGCGCGTCGGCCATGATCATTCGCTGTTCGGTGGCCGCGTCATGAAATACGCTTCGTAGCTCTTCTGCGGCGCCAAGTTCGCCTGATCGAACGACATCCTCGAGTAGTGCCGCAGCCTGGGCAACACGCTGTCGTTGTGCATTGATCATGGCGTCGAGTTCCGCATCGAGTTCTTTCTGATTCTCGTTTGCGATTTCATCTGAAAGAATCAGCGCCCGCCGAAGCGTCACATCCAGGTTGTGACGCGGGTCCGATTCGTCTGGTCTGGCGACCGCGGCTTCGCGAAACCAATCCGCTGCTTCGTAGAGCGCAGCGAGCGCTTCCGGCGCGTTTGCTTCCTGCAGCGCGTCAGCGCGAGCAACTGCTGCCATGCCGAGATTATAGGTTGCCGCATAGCGGAGCTGAACATCGTCGGTGGCGTCGCGTCGCGCTGCACGCATCAGTGTTGTCGCCGCGATCGCGTCGTTTGCGTCGAGCTGCTCGTTTCCACGATTGAATTTCGTGCGAGCATCCTCGCTCGCATCGCTCGGAACGCGGGCTTCGGCCGGCTCCGATTGCGCGTCTGCTTGCGGTGCCGAGAGCGAGAGGAGAAGGATCGCGATTCCCAACCCAGTCACGCGAGACCCCCGCGCAATACGCCCCGATGTGATGGAGACCGCACCGAAGAGGCAGATCAGCGCGAGCAGGACAAAGAACTGAAAGGCCTCGTCGCGGATCGTTCGCCCACGATCATCGAGCTGGCCACGGGTGAGCTGGGCGATATGCGCGTCGTAGATCGAAGCCAGATCGAGGACGCCAGTCCCGGCAGGTACGAACGCCCCGTCCGTCACGAGGGCAATCTCTCGAAGCAGATCTCCATCCATTCGACTCACGACCGCGTTACCGTCGGGATCCCGCAGAAGAGTCCGCGCCCCAGTTTTCGGATCATTCAGATAGATCTGGCTCCCAAGTTCGTCACCAAATCCGATCGCGATGATCTTGATCCCCGCATCCGCGGCAGCCCTGGCCGCATCGAGCGCAAAGGAGTCGTGATCTTCGCCATCGGTAATCAGAATCAGCGCCCTTTGCGCTGGACCCGGTTCCCCCATACCGGCCACGGCCCGAAGGATCGGCTCAGCCAATCTCGTACCGCCTCGAGGAACGCTATGCGGTCCGGCGCTATCGAGCGCGAGCCGCAGGAAACTCTTGTCGGGCGTCATCGGCGAGACCACGCTCGCCCTGCCTGCGAACACGATCAGCCCGACATAATCGTCATCGAGGTAGGAGAGCAGATCGGAGATCTCCGCCTTGGCGCGTTCCAGGCGAGATGGCTTCGCGTCGTCCGCCAGCATGGAGCGCGAGACGTCGAGGGCGATCATGATCTCGGCCCCGACACGAGGCGTGGCGACGAAACGCAGACCCCATTGGGGCTGCATCAGTGCACCGACCATCGCGAATCCCGCTACGCCCAGCAATGCGATTCGGGTCCAGCGTCGCCAGGGCGACGGCCGATCGACCAGCCTGGCTTGCAACAGGGGACTGACCAATCGATCGAGGGCATCGCTCCCACGGCGCTCGAGAAGAATGAGCAAGACGACGACGCAAGCCCAGACCCAGAGCGCGACCGCGAACTCGGGATGCGCGAAGAACACCGGCGATTCGCTCATGCCGGAAGTCTCCGCAGCCAGGTATTCGACAAAAGCGCGGCCAGCGTGACCAACGCGAGTGCAATGCTCACGAAGGGTGCGAAGTGCACCTCGTATTCGAGATAACGGACTTCACTCACCTCGCTGCGTTCGAGTCGTCCGATTTCCTCTACGACCTCGCGCAAACCCTGTTCATTCGTTGCGTGGAAATAACGTCCCCCACTGCGCTGAGCGATTCTCTGGAGCGTCACTTCGTCGATCTCGACCGGTACGCGTTGCAGGGAGGTTCGGCCATCGGGCCGCCTAACGGGATAAGGTGCGAATCCCGTATAACCCGCACCGATCGTGTAGACCTTGATTCCGTACTCTGCTGCCAGCTCGGCTGCTTGAAGCGGTTCGATCTCGCCAGCATTGTTCACACCATCGGTGAGTAGTATGATGATTTTGGAAGCCGCCTCCTGACGACGAAGTCGTTCGACGGCGAGCGCGAGTCCCTCACCGACCGCGGTGCCATCTTCGCTCTGGTCCAGAGGCGTCTCGATCTGATCGAGAATCGACATCAAATTTCCATGATCGAGAGTGAGTGGGCAAAGACCGTCTGCATAGCGCGCAAATGTGACCAGCCCGATCAGATCGTCGGGTCGTCCTTCTCCGAAACTTCCCCCTCCTTGCACGAAGTCATTGAAGATTCTCTTGACGACATCGAGTCGACTCGTGCTCGTATCGCCGCGCACGAAATCGCGCGCCTCCATCGAGCCGGAGCGATCGACAACCATGCCGATCGCGATGCCTTCGCGCTTCACTTCACTGACGGCATTCCCCGTTCTCGGCCCGGCCAACGCCACCGACAACGCCAGGCTCGCTAGCGCAAAGAGGGCCGCGGGAAGCCAGGCAAGACGCGCCCGCAGCGAGCGTTTCGTGCTTTCGACGAGACGGAGGCTCGAATAGTGAACGACCGCGGGAAGCCGGCTGGCTTGCACAAAAACCAGCGGTGCCAGGAGTGCTGAAAGGAGGAATACCGGATTACTGAATTCGAAATTCGTCAGATCAGGCACGATCGGACTCCCCGACCGTGAGCATCGATGACGCATCGGCCACGCGAACGAAGTCGCGCGTATCAGCGAGAAACTGTTCTGCCGCATCGATCGACTCGGAAACGACTTCGGCACTGGGTCGGTGGCCGGCGAATTTGACGAGGTCGGCTTGTTCGAGAAAATTCTGCAAGAGACGTTGGTGCGACCGAGCGAGGTCGGGCGAACGGCCCATCTCGGTCAAGAACTCTGGCGTCGTGAGTTCGGGCGAACGCAGTGCGAAGCGATCTTCCAGATAGGATCTCACGATCAACGACAGTTTTACGTAGAACGCGTCCATCGTCTCGGCGGTCGGACGACCCGCCTGAAGCAACAGATCGAGCTCCGAACGGGCCACGTCATAAGCGCTCTGCCTTCGCTGCCGCTCGCGCGTCGACTTGAAGGCTCGCCATGCGAAGGGCGCGATCGCACAGACGACGATCAAAATCCCCGCGGCCCAGGCCCACCAAAGCATCGACGAGGCTAGTCGCGGACCGAGGTCCGCATGTCGCGGGCGCAAGACGAGCGGGGCATCCGCCGCCAAAATGGGCGCGATCGCGAGGGAAATACGATCGGTGAGGATCTCGTAGGCATCCTCCCCTTCTGGTGCGGGGGATCGTCCGTCCCGACGATCTACGAATTCGATTCGCAAGGGAGGGATCGCCTGCATGCCCGACCGTGCAGGTTGAAGACGGTATTTTTGCCGCTCGATACTGCGGCCGGTGTCGTCTTGTTCTCGACTCGGCGCGAAATCGACGATCTCGAAGCGACCAAGTGCTTCGCCGAACTCGGGCATCAAGACTTCCACGCCGGCCTCCGCGCGTACCTCCAGTCGAAGCTCGACAACATCACCGATTACCGGCTCAGCCGGCGAGACCACGAGATCTACCTGCACGGGCCCCAGCTCGCTCCGCCGTTCGATCTCATCCACCGCATGAGCGGAAAAGGCGCTGGCCACGAACGCCAGAGCGATGACCAGCGAATAGAACAGGGAAATTCTTGCGCGACGCGATTTCGACTTCATCAGCGCCCTCGCCGTTCACGCATGCGAAAGAAGCGAACAAGTGGGTCGATGACATCGCCCGACGCATCGACATGAATGAAGTCGATCCCAACGGCGGTAAAGCGCCGCGCGAGATCCCGCACCCGCGCTGCCGTGCGCTCGTGGACCTCGGATCGAAACGAACTCGAACCGGTGTCCAGAATTCGGGATTCACCCGTTTCAATATCACGCAGGGTGACGAGGCCGACGTCCGGGACCTCGAGTTCATTTGGATCCGTGACCAAAACGGCTATGACGTCGTGTTTCCGATTCGCGACCAGCATCGCCTTTTCGAAGCCCTCATCCAGAAAATCACTCACGACGAAGCAGATCGTGCGGCGCTTGGTTACCTGCATGAAGAATTCGAGCGCGAATCGAATATCGGTCGATTCACGGGGAGCCCGAGGTTTACGCCCCAACGATAGCTGCCCGCGCAACTTCGATAGAAGTCCCTGCGATGCAGTCTCTTGCGCCTTCGGCTTCTCGTCTCCGTGCGCCAACACCTCACGAACGACACGTAGCGCGTGCTTCTGCCCCTTTCGCGGCGGGATGTATTGCTCGATATCACCATGAAAGAGTGCAAGCCCGACCTTATCGTCGTTGCGAGTTGCCGAGAAAGCGAGCAATGCACATAACTCGGCTGTCGCTTCCCGCTTACTTCGATTCGCAGATCCAAAATCCTGCGAAGCAGACACGTCGGCCATCAACATCAGCGTCAGCTGACGCTCTTCGACATAGCGTTTGATATAGGGCTCACCCATCCGCGCAGTGACATTCCAGTCGATCGTGCGAACATCATCTCCGGGCACATAGGGTCGAACCTCCTCGAACTCGAGACCACGTCCCTTGAAGACCGAGACGTACTCCCCCGCCAACACATCGGCGACCTGTCGGCCGGTGCGAACTTGAATTTCTCGGACGCGTCCGAGGATTTCGCTAGTGAGCATCGCAGACTACCTGGGTCGAATCAGGGAACGAGAACGCCGGCAAGGATGCGTTCGATGACATCCTCACTCGTTTTTCCCTGAGCCTCGGCTTCGTAGGTCACCAATACGCGGTGACGAAGCACGTCGAGTGCAAGGTTCTTGACGTCGTGGGGCGTCGCATAACTGCGACCTTGAAGAAAGGCATTCGCCTTGGCCGCCTTTGTCAGAAAGAGCGAAGCTCTGGGCGACGCACCCATTTCGATCATGCCCTCGAGATCGGAAAAGCCCGCGGCCTTGGGATCCCGCGTTGCGTGGACCAGATCCACGACGTAGCTCTTGACCTTCTCATCGACGAAGATCTGGTCGACCACCTTGCGTGCCGCGAGCAATTGCTCGGGAGTGGCCACCGGATTCACCTCGACCTCCGGCTGACCAGTCGCCATGCGGTCTACGATCTTGCGTTCTTCTTCCTTCGACGGGTAACCAACCACGACCTTCAGCATGAAGCGATCGATCTGGGCTTCGGGCAAAGGGTAGGTTCCCTCTTGCTCGATGGGATTCTGCGTGGCCAGAACGAGGAAGGGCTCTTCGAATTTGAAGGTCGTGCCACCGATCGTGACCTGCCGCTCTTGCATCGCTTCCAGAAGCGCGGCCTGGACTTTGGCCGGTGCACGGTTGATTTCGTCGGCCAGGACAAGGTTCGAGAAGATCGGCCCCTTCTTGACGCTGTAGGTCCCTTCGCGGGGATTGAAAATTTCAGTTCCGATCACGTCTGCAGGCAGCATGTCGGGCGTAAACTGAATACGAGAGAAGCCGGTATGAATCGCAGCCGCAAGAGTCCGAACGGTCAGCGTTTTTGCGAGCCCTGGAGCGCCTTCGAGCAGGACGTGACCACCAGCGAGGACGCCGACGATTAGCCGCGAAATCATCACCTCCTGACCCACCACGACCCGACCGACTTCACTGATCAGCTCGTTACAGATCCGCGCTTGATCTTCGATTTGAGCCGGAACGCCCTCTTCCATCCAATTTCTCCTTTCAATGATGAACTGAACGCCGGCCGTAACGCTCCCAGAAGGAGAGGTCCGTCGGCAAATTCGTCTTCTCAGCCAAGCCGCTCGAAGAGCGAAAAGAACTCCTCGAAAGCCTTCATTTGATTTCCCACCGCCGAGGACGGCACGAGAATCGGTGTCCGCAAACCCGCCTCATACCACGCCTCGAGTCCCTCGAGCACGCGGCTCGGAGGGCCATAGAGTGTGCAATCCGACAGCCATCGCTCTGTCATCAGTTCGGGCAGTCGGTCGCGTTCGCCCGCGTCGAGTGCCGCCTCTACCGCTTCCATTTCGTCTATGTACCCAGCTTCTTTCCAGTAATTCCGGTAGTTGGGCAGGCCCAGGTACATCATGAGCGTCTTTCGGTTCACTGCGGCTGCCGCCTCGAGATCGTCCGAAATACAGGTTGGGATCATATTGCCTATGAAAAACTCTTCTGCGTCTCGCTTCGATTCCGGCAACGCGGACAACGACGTCGGCAGATGTCCGCGCGATGCATTCGCAAATACCACCCCCTCGGCGAGCTCCGCCGAAAGAGCCACCATCTTCTTTCGCAAACCCGCAACGACGATCGGCGGAAGTTCCCCTGTCCGAGGAACCCCGCGTAGATTGGTTACGAAATCTCGCATATCCGAGAGCGGTTTCCCCGCCTCGATTCCAACCCGGCGATTCATCGGCCCGTGGCTCACGCCCACTCCAAATCTGAATCGCCCTCCAGACAGCTCGTGGATCATTGCCGCGCTCTGGGCGTAATCGGACACCTGTCGCATATATAAGTTCACGATCGACGTCCCAAAAGGGATCCTTTCCGTCACGTGTGCGAGTGAATGCGACAGCCCCATCGCATCCCCAAAGCTTGCACAGTAAATGCCGGCGAAGCCTCGACGCTCTATTTCACGAGCCAGGTCGAGCGTCGCTGATCGTCGTTTCGGCACCGCCGCGAGAGCAACCGCGGGCAGGGGAATCGAACTCGGTCTTCGTTTGGAAGTCATCGGACGCAATCCTCGTTGGGCTAGATGTTTGGTTCTGTATCGAATTTAGATCGTCAGCTGTGGAACGAGCGGGTCGATTGGAAGCATTTCGTAGTTTTCACCAAAGGGAGGGACACTCTCCTCGATGCTGCC
>JAQBEG010000197.1:0-5249 GCA_032123985.1 Deltaproteobacteria bacterium | reverse complement strand
TGCCGGCCCGAGAGAAATCGGATCGTAGAAGAAGACATTTATTTCCAGCAGTGAGGCGAATTCGAAAAATGTGCAGCGGGAAAATCGTTTACTCGCTGCAACGACGGACGGTTGCGCCGATTCGGCCACACTGGAGCGTTTCCGTGACGCCCCCGGTGACCTGGGAGCAGGCGCCGCTGTGGGCCTGCATTTCGGCCTGCTGGACATCAGCAGCTCGCGCGATGGAACAGGCGTTCCGCCCTTTGAACTCGACACAGATCTCACATTGAGCAGCGGTCTCTGAAAGCGCGCTCCAGATTACGGCTGCGACGAAGGCAGCTCCAATCGCGATGCCGATTGCGGTACGTGCCATGCGGACGTTGCAGTCTCCTGAAGTTCTACGAGATCAGCCAGAATCCGGATCGCTTCCTCCCGTTGGGGCGTCGGTTCTGGTTTTTCCTCAGTGTAGGCGGTCGAAGCGTCGTCGCCCGTCGTCGCCTTGTCGCGGGGCTTGTCAGCGGGCTTGTCAGCGGCGGAATCTTCGCCAGTCGCGGTCTTGGTTGCGTCCTCCGCGACGCCCTTGGTGTCGCCTTTGGGATCCTTTTCCGTGGAATTTCCGTGTGTCGCGTCTGCAGAGTCTTCGTCGGCTTCCTCGCGCTCGCGAATCAGGTCGGCGAGATGGATCACGTCATCTTGATTGGCCTGTTTGGCGAGCTGCTCGTTGATCCTGGTGAATTCTTCGTTCTGCTCGACCCGGGACCCGGAGCGACGCTTGAGCTCGACGAACATTTCGTTGCTGACCACAGGCCAGTCCAGTTTCGGCTTGGTCGAGACTGGACTCGTTGTCGGTTTCTCGAGAAAGGGCGTGATCATCTGACTCGCGAGCGAATACTGGGCATAGCGTTCACCCAGATCGTCGGTTGCGAAGATCGATGGCAGAACGATGTCGGCCGACACGCCCTCGTGTTGAGTCGAGGCGCCACCCGGCCGAAAGAAGAGTGCGGTGGTCACTTTGATGGCCCCTAGTCGTCCCGGCTGATGGACGAAGCTCTGGACCGTGCCTTTGCCGAACGTGTGGTCGTCGCCGACGATGACTGCGCGCCCGTAGTCCTTCATCGCGCCAGCGACGATCTCCGATGCGGAAGCGGTGAGTCTCGACGTCAGGATGACGAGTGGGCCGTCGTAGACGATGTCCTCGTCCTCGTCTTCGAGGACCTGGACTTCGGAGAAGACGTTCTTCACCGCGACGATTCCGCCTTTGCGAATGAACAGTCCCGCAATTTCGACCGAGCTCTCCAATTTTCCTCCCCCGTTTCGGGAAAGGTCGAGCAGTAGTCCATCGGCTTTGGCGTCGACTACCTGGCGAAGCAGGTCGCGAACATCCCGACCGCTCTGGCGCTTGCTGGGGTCAGGATCGCCGTAGAAGGTAGGTAGGTCGAGAATGGCGAGCTTTCGCGCGACGCCAGCCACCTCGACTTCGCGGAATTCGAGGGTGGCGGCGGCATCTTCGATCGTCACCTGGTCGCGTTCGATTTCGACCTCTAATCGCTCGGTGGTGTCCGTGCTTCGGAGCACGGTCAGCTTGACCTTCGTGCCGCGTTTACCTCGGATGATCGAGACGACATCGCGCAGCGACATATCGATGATGTCGACCGCGTCCTCGTCTTCCTGGGCGACGGCGATGATCTTGTCCCCAGGCTCGAGGGCACCCGCTTTATCGGTCGCACCGCCGGGAATGATTCGTTCGACGAGCGAATATCCGTCTTTCGAAGATAGTGCGACCCCGATGCCGTCGAGCGACAGGCTCATCTGGATCTCAAAATCTTCGACGGCCTCCGGAGGGTAGTAGGTCGAATGTGGATCGAGAGCGCTCGCAAACGCGTTTAGGAACGCGCCGTAGGTGTCTCGTGCCTCGAGCTCCCTGACCCGTTTTGTCATCAGCTCATAACGATGGATCAACCTCTCCTTCGCTTTGTCGAGTTCCATGTCGCCACTGAGATAGTTCGAAATCTGGAAATGAACGAGCCGTTTGACCAGTCCTTCGCGAGCTACGTCGTCTGGAGGATGGCCGCGCTTGTCGGAGTCCAGGATCAGTCGCACGTCGGTGTCGAGTGCGTAGTCATCGCTCGACACGAAGTCGCGGACCAGCTTTTCCATTCGCGCATAGCGTCCAATGAGATCGAGCTGGAGCTCTTCGAGAAGCTCGCACTCCCCATTTTGCATGCCGAAGAACACGCCTCTAAGTCGCACGCGCAATTGCTTGACTTCGTGGCTCAAGAAGAGGGTCTTCGAGGGATCGATGCTGTCGATATAGGCATCGATGGCGCGTTCTCGGAGTTCCGGATTGAGTTCACGAAAACTGATGTGCCGCTTGAGCAAGCTCTTCACCAGGTCGTAGCTTCGTCCGCAGGTCAGCTCCGGCGCCGTAAACACATTCGCCCCAGAGGGGGCGGCTGCGGCAACGGTGACCGTCGCTGCGAGTGAGGCGAGCGCGGTGCACAGGAGACGCCCCCGAGCGGTTCGGTTCGATTGCTTCTTCGTATGTCGAGAGAGATGGTTCAAATTGTGTTGGGTCCGGCGAAGAGGGGCTAGAGTAATTCGCATTATTGCTCCCATGATAGAGAGGGCGGTCGGCGGCGTCAGGTTCACAGACGATTCCTCCCCGCTTTTTCAATCGGTCATCGGCCGTCCAGATCTGAGCATCATGGGCCCATACCGCGCAGGTTAAGCGCGATCCGGCCCAGTTTTGTCACCCGATGGCGTTTTTGGGTCGCCCGGGCCCGGGCTCGGCTACTCTCGGCGCCTCGAAATAGGGGAGAAGCTTCGATGGCCGAATTTCATTACCAGGAAATGTTCGAACTCGGTGCCGATGAAACCGAGTATCGCAAGCTTGGAGACGAACACGTTTCGACTCTCGAAATCGACGGGCGTCAGATCCTGAAGATCGATCCCGATGCCCTGACGCAGCTTGCCGCCGCTGCGATTCGAGATGTATCCCATCTCTTCCGCCCGGGCCATCTGGCTCAGCTGGCCAAGATTCTCGAAGATCCCGATGCGTCGGACAACGATCGCTTCGTTGCGCTCGAGTTGATGAAGAACGCCAACATCTCGGCTGGCATGATTCTTCCAGCCTGCCAGGACACCGGAACGGCGATCGTCGTCGCCAAGAAAGGCCAGGATGTCTGGGTTTCGGGCAACGACGAAGAGGCTCTCTCTCGAGGAATTCACAAGACCTATACCGAGACGAACCTGCGCTACAGCCAACTCGCGCCTCTCAATATGTATGAAGAGAAGAATACGGGTTCGAATCTGCCGGCCCAGCTCGATCTTTCCGCGACGCAAGGCGACGAGTACAAGTTCCTTTTCATTACGAAAGGTGGCGGGTCCGCGAACAAGTCCTTCTTGTTCCAGGAAACCAAGGCACTGCTCAACCCCGAATCGATCAAAAAATTCTTTGCCGAGAAGATCAAGCTGCTCGGGACGGCTGCCTGTCCGCCCTACCATCTCGCAATCGTCATTGGGGGGACCTCTGCCGAAGCTACGCTCAAGACGGTCAAGCTCGCGAGCTGCCGATACCTCGATTCGTTGCCGACTTCGGGCAACGAGCATGGACGCGCATTCCGAGACGTCGAGCTCGAAGAGGTGATCCTCGAGCTGACACGGGAGGTGGGCATCGGTGCGCAGTTTGGTGGGAAGTATTTCTGCCACGATGTCCGTGTTATTCGAATGCCTCGACACGGCGCATCTTGTCCCGTCGGGATGGGGGTGTCCTGCTCGGCAGATCGCCAGATCAAGGGAAAGATCACCAAGGAAGGCGTCTTTCTCGAACAGCTGGAAACCGATCCCGCGAGGTTCATGCCCGAGTTGATCGCGCATGAGTTGACGCGTGAGCCTGTTGCCATCGACCTGAATCGACCGATGGACGCCATTCGCGCGGACCTCTCGCAATACCCCGTGACGACGCAGGTCTCCTTGTCGGGGACGATCATCGTCGCTCGCGACATCGCGCACGCGAAGCTCAAGGAGCGACTCGATCGCGGAGAAGCGCTGCCCCAATATTTCAAGGACCATATCGTCTATTACGCCGGCCCCGCGAAGACGCCCGAGGGCTATGTCTCGGGCTCCTTCGGTCCGACCACCGCGGGACGGATGGATGCATATGTCGACTTGTTTCAGTCGCACGGAGGTTCGATGGTGATGCTGGCCAAGGGCAATCGATCGAAAGTCGTCACTGACGCCTGCGCGGCCCATGGGGGTTTCTATCTAGGCTCGATCGGGGGCCCGGCCGCGATTCTCGCCAAGAACTGCATCAAGAAGGTCGATATCGAGGAGTACGAAGAACTCGGCATGGAAGCGATCTGGCGGATCGAGGTCCAGAATTTCCCGGCGTTCATCATCGTCGATGACAAGGGCAATGATTTCTTCGCACAGTTTTGAGCCGACTCGGTCCGCAACGAGCTGGCAATCGGCGCGCAGCTTCGTCCGCGGAGCGTAATCCGTTCGACCTCCCCAGTTTATTGCGTCACCTCATCTCCCTTTGGGCCTACTCACAGCAGAGCGGCTGGTTCCGCTGGGAATGAGATCGCTGGGTGAGGATCCGAGGTGCGTGTTCGAGCTTCGAACGCGTGAGGTGAAGAGTAGATGGCGAGTGCATGGCTTTGGGCGCGTTACGGGTTCTGTACCTGTATTGGGTTGGCGTTGATCTGTTTGGCTGCGGTCTCCGCGCCGGACCCGAATCCCAAAGAGATGTCGATGCTCCACTCCGACTCCGATCCCACCCACTGATCGATTGCGCACTTCGGTTCATCCCCCCCTGGATGGGCCGCCGCCCCGCCGTCACCTCGAACGGCGGGGCGGCCTCCCTTTGGATTGCAGCGGATTCCGATTGTGCTTCGCTCCCGGGATGCGAAGAGAGACCGTTGATGATTTCGAGGATCCTCGACTCACCGATTATCGGAATTTGAAGGATTCAACCCTCGCGGGTGCGCGTGGACGCTTCATTGTCGAGGGGCGCGGAACGCTTCGGATCCTGCTCTCCCGCTCGCGATATCGACCAGATTCGATTTTGCTGAGCGAGCGCACCTTCGCGGCCCTGGAGCCAGAGTTGACCGAGTTCGCGCCAGCCTGTCCGGTTTATGTCGGCGCACAGCCGATTCTCGATCGAATCGTCGGCTTCCCGATCCATCGTGGATGTCTGGCGTCCTGCGCGCGCGACGATCTCCTGGAGCCCCTCGAGCTAGCGCGCTCGGTAAAGGAGTCGGAGGCGGCGC
>JAQBEG010000196.1:0-7746 GCA_032123985.1 Deltaproteobacteria bacterium | reverse complement strand
GGCCTGATACGACGACGTCCGCGCGAAACCGCTGATGCCAGTCCTCGGTCGTGCGCGTGCCACACCAGACCATGAAGCGCGGAATACGCGGCAGGATTACGAGTTCTTGTTTGAGAGGAAAGTGCGCAATCAAGACGATTGGGTGGGGCACTTCGGCGAGCGTCTTCTCTAGACGTCTTTCGCTCAACTCGCAACGTGCCGCGCACCACTCGCTCACGTTGGCGTAGGGCTCGGGTTTGAGAAGGATTTCGTCGACACACGCAACGTCCGCTTCCGCCGCCCACTCGACCGCTCTATCGATCGGTATTTCATCGGGACGAAAGCTGTAGTCGTAAAGTAGAAAGAGAGGCGCGAGGACATGCGGACCGCCTTCGCCGTTCCAGATGGGATAGGGATCTTCGGGCGTGAGAACTCCATGTCGGCGGCAGAGGTTCACCAGCTCTTCATAACGGGCGACGCCACGTAGCCCTGTCTTTCGGGGCACGGTCCAGAGCTCGTGGTTTCCGGGGACCCAGAGGAGCTGTGCGAACTTTTGATTGAGAATCCGAAGTGCGACTTCGAGCTGGCTCGGTGTGTCGGCAATATCGCCGCACAAGATCAGCCAATCATCGGGGTGATCAGGAAGTGCGGCGACGGCGATCAAGTTTTCTTTGAAGCCAACATGGAGATCGCTGATGGCATGGAGCTGCATTCGATCCTCGACGGGCAAGCGGAACACGCTTTGTGGGGTCGGGAAGATAGGCTATGCGAAAGGTTTCACGAGTGGAGGAGTCTCGTTCTCGCTGCGCCCGCCCTTGCCGACTTGAAATGGCAGCAATCGATGATCCGTCGAGATTCGGTATGGAATAAGGTCGTGTGCTAGCTTCGTTCGAGTCGGTCGTTGTATTTTAGCCAGCGCGTCGAGGAGGATTGAAATCGATGGAAGACGGATCATCGAAGTCGAAATCGAAATCGAAATCGAAATCGAAATCGAAGTCGGCAGGCGTCACTGGCATGATTGACGACATGCTCGAAAACCTCGTCGACAGTGGTGAAGCCGACCAGATGCAAGGTCTGGACATCGATCGCCTGAAGGCCGCAATGAGTGCACCGGGCGCGGCCGAGACCGTGGCGGCGATCCAGGCAATGGGGGCTGGTTCACAGGCCGGCGTCGGTCAGTCGGCCCCGGACTTTGATCTTCCCTTCTTGCCGGGTCAAGGGCGAGACGAGGGCGAGACGCTTCGACTTTCCGATCGATTCACCAACCGTCCCGTTGCACTGATCTTCGGTAGCTATACGTGACCTCCCTTTCGGGCCCAGGCTGGGACCCTCAATCGAATCTATCGCGCCTATCGTGATCAAGTCGATTTCTACACGGTCTATATAAAAGAGATTCATTCGACTGACGGCTGGCAAGTCGATGAGAACGAAGCCGACGGTGTACTCGTGCGACAGCATCGGACTTTCGACGAACGCATTGAGGTCGGCCAGAGCTGCATGCTCAAAATGGCGCTCGAGATTCCCGCACTCGTCGACGAGATGGATGATGCCGTTGCGGCCGCCTACGCAGCGATGCCGGAGAGGCTCTACCTGGTAGGCCGGAATGGTCGAATCGCATATCAGGGGGGGATGGGGCCCATGTTCTTTCGACCCGCTGAATGGGAAGAGTCGATCGCGAGCTATCTCAAAGCAGATTGAAGTCGAGTACAGCGCATCGCTTGCGCCGCGCGAGTGGATCGGATCATTCCTTGTCACCCGATTCGCCACATCCGATTCATTCCCGGCAATCTACCTGCGCGCAGTCGGTGCGACCCGTGGGCGATGGCTTCGATGAATGCATGGGGACGACGCTGCGGACAACCCTGAGGGCGCGCCACCTCAAACGCTTTCGATAGCCTGCGAAATTGACGCCTCAACAGATTTTGATTGACAACGATCAATGTCACTATAAGTTGAAGAAGTACGTCGCTGTATGGTTAAGGAGGACCGAGGTTTCGCTCTCATCGACACTCGCGAGAGACAACGTCAGTTCAAAGATCCGAATTCCGGATACGCGAAGAGGCGACGCTCTAGTGAGTTGACCGAAGCAAACACCGTGCATGTCTGGCGTACTCGACGACTAGAACAACGTTGTGGAACCGGTGTAGAACCGTTGCTGAACTTTGTTGAACGTTGTGGAACTTTGTGGGACTTTGTGGGACTTTGTTGAACGTTTTGGAATGCAGAACGTTGAACATTGAAGGTTGAAGGTTGAAGGTTGAACAAGGTTGAACGCTGAACAACGTTGATGGTCGCCGACGGTCGAAGATGAGAGTGGGTCGATCCCGCTTTCTGGGACGAGTGCGGAAATCTTTCCGACCCCGGGAACAGATGGACTGGGTTGCGAAGTTCGAGTAGCAGGCCGAGAAGCCTGTCCTTCATGTACGAGCAGGTTGCGAATCCGCAATCGCCGAATATTGCTCGCGCATGATGAACTCAGGGAAACTGACTCTCGCCCCTCCGACGCGTTTGAGGTGTATGAGGCGATTCGGTTCCTTCGCATGCAGCCCGGTGTGTTCCGACGGAAGGTTGGATTGAGGTGCCGCCGCCTCGGTCGAATGCGCGCATGGGTCTGATTGAACTCGGACGCCAGCGAGGTCGGGAGATTTGATAATGGCGATCGCGAGGCAGCTCGAATCGTATCTCGAAGCGACGGGGGTCGACTACGAAGTCCTTCCGCATCCGCACTCAGCCTATAGTGCGCAGACCGCTCGGCGGTCGCGAATTCCGCTCTACTGTCTCGCGAAGCCGGTTCTCTTCGAAGATGAGTACGGCTACGTCATGGCGATCGTGCCGGCCGCCCGCCGCGTCAACATCGATCGTCTCGGTGCCCAACTTCATCGTCAACTCGAGCTCGCGACCGAAGCCGAAGTCGACGATCTCTTTCATGATTGCGATGACGGAGCGATGCCTGCACTGGGCTCTCCATATCGGATTCCGACAGTTTATGACGATTCATTGGCAGGCTTGACGGATGTCTATTTCGAGGCAGGTGACCACGACGAAGTGATTCACATGAGCGGAGATGCCTTCATCGATTTGCTTGCGGGTTCGCTGCACGGACGCTTCAGTGAAGCGCTCGCCCCGGCTCCGCACCGTTGAAGAATCGTCGCTGACCTCGATTTAGGTTTCTTCGGGTCGAAGTCAGAACTGGAGGAATGCGTTATGTCACTTTCCCACACGCTCGAAAATTTTCTGTCGGACAGGGGCGCGCAGTACACCGTCGAGCACCACGCGGCATCCATGACGAGCCTCGATACCGCCCGCAATGCTTGTATAGACGAAGCGTCCCTCGCGAAATCGGTCGTCCTCGAAGACGATCGTGGTTTCGTACTGGCTGTGTTGCCCGCGTCACGCCGGCTCGAGCTTGATCGAGTCTGTCGCAAGCTCGGACGAGATCTGCACATATCTCGAGAGTACGAGATGGTTCGGCTCTTCCCCGATTGTGCGCTTGGCGCGATTCCCCCTCTGGGCTCCGCCTACGGTTTGGCGACGGTCGTGGATGCGAGTCTCGAAGATCGAGATGAGGTCTTTTTCGAGGGTGGCGATCATGAAACTCTGGTCCGAATGGACGGTGGGCAGTTTCTCGGCTTGCTCGCGACGGCCTCCATTGCGGAAATCGCAAGTGAATGCCCCAGTTTAACGGCCGCACTCGTCCTCAGAGAGCGGCTCTACCGTTCGCAGTCAAATGTTAGGCGCGCAGTGGGTGCGCCGATCGGGAGCGGCGCGCGCTGGCGCGTTCGCCTGGAACGAGCACTCGCGAAACTCGCATCGGCCACTGAGGCTCATGTGATCGAGACCGAAGGATCAGATGGCATACTGGCCGAGATCGTCCAGGAGGCACCGCGACTCTGGAGGGAAATCGACGGTCTGAAAGTCGAGCACGACGTGTTGATCGCAGAATGCGCTCGAGCTCTCGGCCGATTGAGAGGATCCGATTCGTCGCTGTTGGTTCGGCGCGAGGTCCAAATCCTGCTCGGGAAGTTCGAGGCGCATCGTCATAGAGGTGCCGATCTGGTCTACGAGGCGTTCGATGTCGACATCGGCGGTGGTTGAGCATGTCCGAGGAGCAAGCCGCTTGTGGAACGTGTGAATGTTCTCATCGCAGGCGGCGGTGTCATTGGATCGGCTCTGGCTTTCTGGCTCGCAAAGCGGGGCGTGAGTGATATTCAGGTCGTCGATCTCGACCTTGCTGGAATCTACGCCTCATCAGAGCTGAATGCGGGCGGCGCGCGAGCGACCTGGTGGCAGTCCGTGAATGTCGAGACCTGCAAAATGACGCTCGATTTCTTTCGGTCTCAGCGGGCGCTCTTCGGATTTCGCGAGTCGGGGTACCTTTGGCTCTATGACGACCCGGAGCGGTTCGGCATTGCTCGGTCCAAACAGCACCTTCAGTGTGAGGCGGGTCTCGATGTCGAGTTGCTGTGTCCAGGCGAGGTCACGGCGCGTTTTCCAATCATTGATCGAAATCTCGATGAACTCGTTGGCGCCACATGGTCTCCGCACGACGGTCTGATCAACCCCAATGCGGTCCGGCAGTTCTTCCGAAGCGAAGCCGAGGCATTAGGTGTCCGGTTTTCGAATCGACATTATGTGGACGGCGTCGTGACGGAGAGGGTACCGGGGCTTACTGGTCTTCGGCGGGTGCGCGCCGTCGATGTGATAGAGGTCGTAGGGGGAGACGCGACGGACGAGTCGGGTCGATTGCGCGAGATTCTGACGACACATCGCGTTTCGAGCGATCATAGGCTGCGTGAGACACGGGTGTCCTGCGAAGTCGTGTTGAACTGTCTCGGAGCCTGGTCGACGATCTTTTCCGCGAAAATCGGAATACGGGATGTGACCGAAGCCGTCCGACGGCAGGTCTGTCTCGTCGGTGTCCACGCGGAAGATCTTGCGCCCGGGGTCGATCTCAGCGAGCTCGGCATGATCGTGGACTCGAGTGATCTCTATTTCCATCCGGAGGGCGGACAATTTCTCGCTGGCTTTTCGATTCCGGAAGAGGTGCCCGGATTCGATTTTGACTATGACGGTGAGCGCTATTTCGAAGAGTTCATCTGGCCCCGACTCGCGCATCGTTCGTCGAGTTTCGAGCGTTGCGGTCACGTGAGCGGCTGGTCAGGGCTCTACGCGGTGACGCCCGATTGCAGCGGAATCGCGGGGCCGGTTCCGGGCATCGCGAACCTCTTCGAGGCGCATTCATTTACGGGCAGGGGTGTCATGCAGTCATTCGGAATCGCATGCGCGTTGAGCGAGCGAATCGTCGAGGGGCGATATGGAGCATGTGACTTGTCAGTGCTTGGCCGTGAGCGTTTTGAATCGCCCGAGAACTGGCTCCCGGAGCGACTTCACATTTAGTAGGACATGTCCTTGGAACTAGTGGGCCGGTCGCGGAATCGTGGGCGGCCATTCGCCGCCTCCGGTGACCTCGAGCGCCGCACCCGAAATATAAGTCGAGTCTTTTGCCGCGAGGAAGAGACACGCGTGCGCGATTTCCTCCGGTCGGGCGAAACGCTTTGCGGGGATCGCACCGCTGATTCGTTTCTTCTGAGCGTCGTCGCCGTAGTGGCCTTCCGTCAGTTCAGTTACGACCAGTCCTGATACGATGCAATTGACCCGGATCTTCGGACCCCACTCGACGGCCAGCGATGTCGTTGCGTTCATCAGGCCGGCCTTGGCCGCACCGTAGGCGACGGAACCCGGCGTTGGGCGCTGTGAGCTGAGACTGACGATATTGACGATGACCCCACCGGTCTCGCGCGCGATCATGTGACGATAGACCTGCTGGCATAGGATGAGCGGCGCGTTCAGGTTGAGTTCGAGAATTTTGTTGGTCAACTTCGGTGTGATGTCAGCGCTGGGAACCGACGGTGCGCCGCCCGCATTGTTGACGAATACATCGATGCCTCCGCTGCCGGAAGCGCATCGAGCGAGCCAGGCCTCGCTGGCTTCGGGGTCGCGTACGTCGACGATCTCACTCTCGATCGAACCGTGTTCGAATGGCATTTCGACGTTCCGACGACTGCAGGTGTAGACGTGGCCGCCCGCCGCTGCGAAGGACTCGCAAATCTGTCTGCCAATGCCACGCGAGCCACCCGTCACCACCACTGTTTGGCCCGAGTAATCGAATCGTGTCATCGATGTGCTCACGTTGGCTCCCTGCTTCAAATCCAGTTTGAAGAAATTTGCGTCCTCACGGACATCTCTTCGGACTGCGACGCAAGTTAACGCATGTCCGTTCTATGCTCGTACCGGCGAACTTACGTAGAATTGGCAGTGTCGGCAATGGAGAACGGGATTGGCGTTCGGGCGGCGCTGAAGCACGCGGGGGCGTTGGTCCGTCCGCGTCGTTAGGCGATTTCGAGAATTTCGAAGGAACGCTCACCGCCGGGGGTCGAGAAGGATCCTTCGTCTCCTACCCGAAGTCCGATCAGCGCTCGTCCGAGAGGAGCGGCAGGGGTGACGGTTTGAATTCGCTCGCCCTCTTGCGACAACTCGATTCCGCCCGCGTCAGGCACGAGCCACCATGTCTGCGTGTTGATGTCCTGTCCGTCACGCAGGACGACGAGTGCCATCACGGCGATAGGGTCGTTTGCGCTGAAGCACCTGGGTTTGGTCGTCGCGAGGTTTTCGGCGATCTGTCGCATCCCATCTACGCGCGTGGCGAGCCCGCGTGCCAGATAGCTCTGTTCCGTCGCGCGAGTGTCCTTTGCATGCTCGGCGCGATTCTCTTCGTGCGTTGCGCCTTTCTGCGTGTCCTGCTGACGGCGAACCAATCCTTCAAGGTTGGTTGCGATTCGTTCGCGCAGATCGTGGGGGAGGCGGATTTTGTCGATCATAGTTGTTGAAATCAGTTTTCAAATTCAATAACTATCGTCAATTGAATTTTATCGGCGGTGTAGCAAGGGCCCGCGAGTGGCCGGCTGTAGATACGCGGGTCAGTGACATGTCAGGTGACTCCACGAATTGGACCTCACTCGACAAGTGCTGAAAATAGCCATTTGGAAAGGGTCTTGGGATTCCTCGAGGCACGATCGCGCGAGGCGCGCATCGAGCCGGGCAACATATCCCAGTCGATCGGGGAACGGCTACGATGCGCGCGGTTTGGCTATGCGCATGCATCTCTTCAGCCGCTGAGTAACCTGGGAGCGACGATGGATTTTGGTTTGAGCGAAGAGCAAGAGCTGCTGCAGGAGACGATTCGCGGATTCGTGAAAAACGAATGTCCGACGACTCGACTGCGCGAACTCTTCGATGAGGGATCGGGGCACGATCCGGCGCTCTGGTCGGCGCTCGCCGAAATGGGCGTGACCGGTTTGATCGTTCCGGAGGAACAGGGCGGTGCCGGAATGGAATTACTCGATCTTGCATTGGTCGCCGAGGTTCTCGGTGAGGCCGCCATGCCCGGTCCTTTCCTGGGGCACTCGCTTGCCGTTCTAGGCATTAGGCTTCTTGGTAGCGAAGCCCAGCAAGCGTCCCTGTTGCCAGCGCTCGCGACCGGAGACGAGATCGCGACGGTAGCTCTGCAGGAGGGCGATATGGGCTGGGCGCCACGTGACTGGACAGTCAAGGCGGACGGGAATCGTATTTCCGGTGTCAAGACAATCGTGATGCACGCAAATCTCGCCGATCGAATCCTTGTGGGGCTGCAGGGCGGTCACCTCGCTTGGGTCGACGCCAGGGCCGACGGGGTCGAGATCGAGGACTTGAACGGGATCGATCGAACGC
>JAQBEG010000195.1:0-4408 GCA_032123985.1 Deltaproteobacteria bacterium | reverse complement strand
ATCGTCCGCGTCACAGCGCGCATAGGCCGTCGACAATTCTGCGCCGAGTGCATAGTGATAGGCGTTCAACTTGTCTGGGCGATTGAGGGTGATGGTCGCTACCCCATCCTCCACATCGAACAGGATGTGCTCGTAGGGCTTTTCTTCGGACATGTGGCCTCCCGTCATTTCCATCCGTTAGAGGGGTCGTCGCTCGTTGAGCGCCGTCACGTTGGAGTAAAGAATCTTTGCCTGATCGGCGGCCGGGATCCCTTCAACTTCCTCGAGGATGTCTCGAGGCTGCGCGAGTCCCTCCATGTGAGGCCAGTCCGAGCCGACGATCACATGGTCGGCGCCCATATGCTCGATCACCTCCGCGATGTCGTCCTCCCAGAAGGGATTGATCCAGACGTGTTCCCGGAAGCTATCGGCGGGATCGTCCTTGAAATAGTCACGGACGCGCTCCTTGGTCCGATCGAAGGTGCGCAGCAGGTCGCCCAGGAATTCGGAGCCGTTCTCGACCGAAGCGACACGCAGGTTGGGGAAGCGTTCGAAGAGCCGGTCGAACACCATGCTGGCAAGGAAGTCGTTGATGTTTCGGGAGCGCTGAAAGTTGGTGACGCTCGGCCGCGGGCCCATGCTGAGTGTGTCGATGCTCTTGGTGTCGTAGCCGTTGCTGTCGTGCCGCGTGGCCCCGATGTGCGTCACCACGGTGATGCCAGCCTCGTTCACCCGAGCCCAGAAGGGATCGAAGTCTTTGTGGCCTGGATTCCGCGGTCCGTTTCGCGTGAACACGGCGCTGGGGCGCATCACCAGGATGCGCGCATCACGCTCGAGCGCCCACTCGAGCTGAGCGCATGCCCAGTCGACGTCGGCCAGCGTGATGTACGGCGAGGTGAAGATGCGGCCCTTGTAGTTGAGCCCCCAATCCTCGTCCAGCCACTGGTTGAAGGCACTGAACGTGGTGCACAGCGCATCCACGTCTTTCTTCAGCGGCTCCTCGTAGAGGACGCCCAGAGTGGGGAAGAGCCACGCGGCGTCGAGGCCCTGCTCGTCCATCCGCGCGATTCGCGCGTCGCGGTCCATGTACTCGGGTGGCATGGGCTCGAGCGAGGAACGGATCAGCTCGACGCTGCTCATGCCGCGTGGATTCCCGCGGAAAAGCTCGCGCAGAACGCCTGGCTTGGAGATGGGATTGAAGGTGGGATTTCCCGAGCGATCGATCTTGCCGCCGACCACCTGGTATTTCCGCCCGCCCTCGAGCTCGACCCACTCGATTCAGCGGGACTGCATGCGCCGGGGCACGTGACGGGTGAAGGCGTCGTGCGCCTCGTAGTAGTGGTTGTCGGCGTCGAAGAACTGTCCCTGGTAGATCGCCATGCCATTTCCTCCTGCGGTCCGTCAGCCCATTGGCGCCAGTCGTCACGCCACGCTGATAGGCAAACGCTTGATGCTACTGATGAAGTTGGATTGAAGCCTTTCGGGTGGACCCACGAGGCGCACATCCGAGAATCGCCGCAGGAACTCCTCGAGGGTCACGCGCATTTCGAGTCTGGCAATGTGGCTGCCCATGCAGAAGTGGGTCCCCGTACCGAACGCGATATGCGGGTTCGGCTTGCGAGTGATGTCGAAGGCTTCTGGGTTCTCGAAGACTCTCGGGTCTCGATTTGCAGCGCCGTAGTACATCACTACTTTTTCGCCCTTGCGGATTTCCTGATCGCCGACCTGCGTGTCGCGCATCGCCGTTCTTCTGAACTGCATGACGGGCGTGACCCAGCGCAAGATCTCTTCGATGGCCTGCGGAAGCAGCGAGGGGTCGCGTCGCAGTTTGTCGAACTGCTCGGGGTGCTCGCATAGCGCCTGGATGCCGCCGGACAGCGCGTTCCGCGTAGTTTCATTGCCCGCGATGATGAGCAGAAAGAAGTTGACCTGGACCATCACGCGCGTGAGCGGCTTCCCGTGCCATTCGCCATTGACGAGGCTCGAGAAGACGTCGGTGGAGGGCTCTTTCCTGCGCGTTCGGGCCAGGAGTGCCGATTGGGCAAAGATCTGGAGCAGCGCGATCCGAGCGCGGAGCAAATTAGCGAAACCCGGCTCCCCAAAGCGCATGGTTTCGTTGGTCCATCTGTAGAACCTGCCCGTGTACTTGTCGGGAACGCCCAGGAAGTTCGTGAGTATGCGCAATGAGATGGGCGCGGAAACCGCGTCCACGAAATCACATTCCGATTGCGACTCCAGTTTGTCGAGTGTCTCGCACACGATCTTCCTTATGTGAGCCTCGGTCTCTTGGATCGCCCGCGGCTTGAATTGCGGGTTCATCAAGTTTCGCAGCTCGGTGTGACCCGGCGGATCCATCTGGATCAGCTGTTCTTTGGCCAAGGCGCGTTCGCGGGGATGGAGTTCGTTGAGCGCGGAACTCCCCGCTGCGGAAGAGAAGATGTCCGGGTTCTTCGACACGAACACGACATCCTCGTAGCGTGTCAGTGCCCAGTAACCGGGGCCTGGCAGGAAGACCGGAAGCTTGCACTCTTCTTGCCATTGCACAGGGGCCTGTTCTCTCAGGACTCGGAAGTACTCGTGGGGAACCCCATCGAGGAAGGTCTTGGGATCGGACAGATCGATGTCGCCCGGGCGCAGATCGGAAGGAGGTTCGACGATCAATGGTCCGCGTCGATCCACGCGACGGGCTGTTTCAGCTCGTCGGGCGCCGCCCGCTCCCAGTAGCGCGCCGCGGCAGCCAGCGACTTCTCCATCACCGATCGTGCTTCCTCCTGGTCGCCACTCTCGATCGCCTGAATGAAAGTCTCATAGCTGCGCAGGGCCGACCGCCGCTGCTTCTCGTCCCAATCCGCGCCCGCGCCCCCTGACATCTGGTGCAGTGCATCGACCAGAATCGCGAGAACCCGATTGCCGGATGCGGTGGCCACGAGGGTCATGAACCGACGGGCTTCCTCCCGGAAGACTTCAGAGTCGCGAAGGCACGCGTGCATTCGGGCAATACTCTCCTGCAGCAGGGCGATGTCCTCGCGGCTGGCATTCCCAGCTGCCTCGAAAGCGAGCTGCGGGTAGATGGAACGGCGTGCATCGACGACCGAACTGAACGAGGCGTCACCAAATTGGAGATGGAGTGAAAGCACACTCGCAAGATGACCGGCCCCCGGAACACTCACGACCGGTCCGCCGCCGGGGCCGGCCTTGATTCGGAGTGCGCCTTGAAGCTCCAGGAAGCGGAGCGCCTCACGGATGGTGGCACGCGACACTCCGTACGTTTTCACCATCCGGTGTTCCGAGGAAAGCTGCGTACCCGGCCTCAGACGTTGTTGCCGAATCTCGCTCACGAGCTTGCGGGCGACGCGAACGGCGGCGCGTTCCTGTTTCCGATCTGTCCCCATACACCCGTTCCTCCGCATGACCGATTCGATCGGTTGACCGTTGGATAACTAGTATCCTAGTATTGCCCGCCTATGACCTACCGGCAACGGCTCGGGGAATTCCATGTCGATCGCACTGAGTGAAGAGCATCAAGAGCTCGCCCGCGTTGCCCGTGCCTTCCTGAACTCCCGCGACGCACGTGCTGCATCGCGGGCCTTGTTGGAAGAACCAGCCGAGCATCTGCCTCACTTCTGGAAGGAGATGGCCGAGCTCGGATGGATGGGTCTCCACGTCGACGAGTCCTCGGGCGGCCAGGGCTTTGGACTTGCCGAGCTTTCGATCGTCGTCGAAGAGCTGGGCTTCGCAATGGCGCCCGGTCCCTTCCTACCCACAACGCTCGCGGCAGCACTGCTCGCCGATCGCGGCAGCGATGCCGCGCGAGTCGCCTTCCTGCCGGCGCTGGCCGATGGCTCGTTGGTCGGAGCGGTGGGACTCGGAGGAGATCTCGAACTCAACGCCGAAGGCAAGCTCCATGGATCGGCGGGGCTCCTGCTCGGTGCCGAACTCGCAAAACTTCTGCTCGTCTGCGTGGGCGACGACGTCGCGCTGCTCGATGCCGACCAACCCGGCCTGACCGTCGAGCCACAAAAGAACATTGATCCCAGTCGTCGGGTCTGTGCGGTCCGCTGCGACGCCGTCGAGGTCTCCGATTCGAACCTTTTGCGCGGAGCACGCAAAGCCCTCGAACGATTGGCGTGGACGCTCGCCGCCGCTGAAGCCGCGGGCGGCGCGCGGGCATGCACCGAGATGGCCGCTGAGTACGCGAAAGAGCGACAGCAATTTGGGCGGCCCATCGGCACGTTCGGTCCGGTCAAGCACCACTGCGCGAACATGCTGGTGGCAACCGAGCAGGCCACCGCGGGCGCATGGGGTGCAGCCCGCGCCGATCTCGATGACGAGCAAGCCGAACTCGCAGCGGCCACCGCCTGCTGTCTCGCCCTGCCCGCCTTCGCGTTCTGCGCGAAGTTGAACATCCAGGTGCACGGCGGCATCGGCT
>JAQBEG010000194.1:0-2893 GCA_032123985.1 Deltaproteobacteria bacterium | reverse complement strand
ATGGGCGCGAAACGGGTCGCTGAGCCTCAGGCCGAGCGACTCGGATTGCGCGCGCTCGATCTGAAGACCATTCCAACGATCCTGTGCCTCGCGCCGGCGGTTTTTCTCGTGAGCGAGCTCGACAACTTCGCAGCGGACTGGTCCGCCAGCCAGATCGAACTCGAGAGCGAGGAAATACGCGAAGACTCCTACGATCTGGACATTGCCGCGGACGGCGATGTTGGTGTCGGGATCGGCAGCGAGGTCGAGGTCCAGAATTCAATCGACGACGAGCCGCCTAGCGCGGAACTCGAGGCCGAGCTGCAAGCCCCACTCATCAACCCCGACGATCCCTGGAGCCTTCTCTCCGCATTCGTCGTCCTGGTCGGGATCTCGCCCGTCGTCGAGGAGTTCCTGTTTCGGGGCGTGATCCAACAGGGACTCGTCCAACGATTGGGCCTGCTGCGCGGTGTCACCATGGTGGCACTGCTCTGGACGCTCTTGCGACCGGCGCCGGTTTCTGGATTCGCGCGTTTCTTCGCCGCAGCGATTGCATCGTTCGGGCTTGGCTGGGCACTCGGCATGGTGCGTATTGCGACCGGTTCGATCCTCGGCTCGATCCTTCTCGCCAGCAGCTGGGCCGCGATCGGTCTCGGCTCGGTCGCACTGGAGGGCCGCATGGACCTCCCGGGCATGAATGTCGATGGGACGCATCTGCCGATTTTGATCACGTTCGCGAGTGCACTGCTGGTCGGCTGGGCCGGGTGGGCGATCTATCAGGAGGCGGACCGGCAGTTCCGCTCCTAGTGAGCCCTCCTTCGACGACGATAACCCCTTCGATCACCTTCAATTCAAGGAGACCCAAGGGAATCAGACGACGCCGGTCGACGCGGATCTATCGATTAGCGGTTGGATCGCGCTCAACACGTCCGCCGCAATCTCCTCTTCACTCCGACTCGCATCGATCCGCTTCAGCCCATCCACATCGAGTTTCTCGAAGATCGCGGCGACGCGTTCAAGGAACGCGAGGTTCTCGAAGACCGGCTCTTCGTCTCCCCCGCGCGCATGCACTCTTTCGAGCCCTTCATTCGCCGAGATTTCGAAGAGCAGGATCAGATCGGGGTGCGCGAATTTTGCTTCACTCTCTGCGAGAATTTTCGAGGCGTCCAACCCGCGCGCTCCCTGATAAGCGACCGTCGATATGTATGAGCGATCGGATAGTACGAGACGTCCCGCCGCAAGCGCCGGCTCGACAACGTCACGCATATGCTCGCGTCGATCCTCGAAGAACCACTCGAGTTCGGTTTCGGGCGTGACGCCTTGATCCGATTTTGCCATCTCGCGAATACGCCGACCCCACGGCCCATCGGTCGGTTCGCGAGTCACGACTGGATCGACGTGTCGCGCGGATAAGGCCTCTGCAGCGCGTCGCAGCTGTGTCGACTTTCCGCAGCCATCGAGGCCTTCGAAGACGATCAGTGTCCCGCGTTTCACGGCTCCCCCGTGAACGTTCGCTCTCATCGGTGAACGTTCTCGCCTCACGATATCGCTGTCCGCGCAACGGAGCCGCCCTCGAAACTATTTTGGGAGTCCGCCCCTTTGGTATGAAATTCGCAATCCAAACCCAACGTCGCCTTCGGGTGATGCCCGCTGGGCTCCTCTAACGGGACCGGGAGCAAGGCGGGGCCGAGATCGCCGGGTGGAAGCACAGGGTTCGAGTCGGGTCATTATTACGGGGTGAAATCCGGCTCGAGCTTCCGCCCGGCGCTTCTCTTCACGATTAACAGCACTCAAGGCCTTCACGATCCCGCCGAACACTCGCCCAAGCAAAATCAAAAAGATCAAAAACGCGACGGAAAAGGGCGGAAAAGAAGAAGGGGCGAAGCGGTTCGATGAACCCCCTCGCCCCCTTTAACTTCGAATCGACTATCGATCCAATATGGATCGACCCCGAATCAAAGGCGAATCAAAGGCGGATCAATGGCAAATCGCCAGCGCAAACCGGTCGACAGATAGTAGCCAGCCGATCAAGCGCCGATTTACAGCTAATCCAACCATCGGACCAGGAACTAGCCCATGAAGCCCTGAAGCATGATCGCGATGACGAGACCGTAAATGGCGATCGACTCGATGAGGACCATCCCGAGGATGAAGTTCGTGAACATTGCGCCGGCCGCGCCCGGGTTTCGAGCGATACCGGCGGTGGTGTTGCCGGCGGTCAGGCCCTGACCGATGCCACAGCCGAGTCCGGCCATGCCGACGGCGAGGCCCGCTCCAATACCCAGACCACCGACGCCACTTCCAGCGCCGCCACCATCACCGGCAGCGAATGCTGCGGCCGGAGCCAGGAACAGGACGATTGCCCACACGAGGACGTTGACGATACGACGCATTCTGATTTTCCCTTTTTTCGAGACCCTGGTGCCTTGGTTGGCGTTGTTGGCACTATGCCAGTCGGATGCGGGTCGAATGAACAGGGCCGGACGAATCTCGCCAAGCCATCGAACGGAGCCTATCCCCGTCCAGAGAGAAGTCGTGAACCCAGAAACCACTAATCAGTGCGGCTCCTGCAACGCTAGTCCGATGTAGATCATCGTGAGAAGCGCGAAAACGAAGGCCTGCAGAAAGCTCACCAGCAAGCCGAGGCCCATGAAGATCGCCGGAAGCACAAACGGCACCAGGCCCAGCCAAATCACCACGACCTTGTGATCTGCGAACATGTTTGCGAGAAGACGAACACCGAGTGTCAAGATTCGTGCGAGATGGAGCACGATCTCGAGAGGCAAAAAAATGGGCGTCAGCACACGCACGTGATAATGCTTACCGCCGATTTCCATATTCAGCAGCGCAGGTCCCATGAACTGGTAGATGTATTTCCACCCGTGCTGCCTGATGCCAATATAGTTATAGGCTG
>JAQBEG010000193.1:0-3008 GCA_032123985.1 Deltaproteobacteria bacterium | reverse complement strand
CGAGCGCTTTCCCGATCTCGAGAAGTCGAAGGGCTTCGACCGTTCGCTGTGGAGCGAGCTGGCGGACATGGGCGTATTCGGGCTGCGCGTGCCGGAAGACAGGGGTGGCGTCGGACTGGGTTTCTCCGATGCGGTGCTCGTCTTCGAAGAGCTGGGCAGACGCCTCGTACCCGGCCCCCTGGTGTGGAGCCATCTGGCGGCGGACCTGATCGCGGGGGCCGCAACGGGAGAGACCGTGGTCGGAGGCCTCGACCTCTGCGACGGCCGTACCTCGCCGATCGTCGTCGAACATTTCGAGAGCCTCGATGTGCTGCTCGTACTTCGACCCGATGGCATCGAACGACTCGACGCACACAGCGTTACGGCGTCCGAGGTCAAGGTTCCCCTCGATCCGCTTACGCCGATTCATCATGTCGAAGTTCTGCCCGCGGGCGAAAGAATCGGAGACGCCGCTGCCGCCGCGAGGATGCGCCTCGAAGGCGCGGCCATCGTTTCGGGCCAACAACTTGGCCTGGCCGAGGGCGCGCTCGAACTCGCAAACGAGTATGCGAAGGGCAGGCAACAATTTGGCCGACCGATCGGCGGCCTCCAGGCGGTCAAGCACATTCTCGCAGAGATGTTCGTCCGACAAGAAGCCGCGCGCGCTGGGGCCTACAACGCCGGTGCAACCCTGGATGCACCCGAAGTGGCGGACGTCGAACGCGCGGTTTCGTCGGCCAAGATCACCGCAGGTGAAGGTGCGATCGGGAACGCGCGTAGCTGCATCCAGGTCCATGGCGGTATGGGCTTCACCTGGGAAGTCGTCGCGCACTACTACTTGAAACGCGCTTGGGTCCTGGAAAATGTCTTCGGAACCCAAGACGAGCACGCCGAACGAATCGCCGCGATTCTCGACAGCCTTGCTGAGAACCCACGTTAGAGCCGGGGGTCGCCCCGCGTGAAGTCGCAACGGAGTCCAAGATGATCGGAATCCTCTCTTACGGCGCCTACATTCCACCGACGCGCCTGCCGCTCTCGGTGATAGGCGGACAGCCGGCGAATGAAGGCGGTCCCGAAAGGTCCGTCGCCTGGAACGACGAGGACGCCATCACGCTCGGCGTCACCGCGGCGATCCATTGTCTGGCCGGGATCGATCGCTCAAAAGTCGACATGTTGATCTTCGCATCGACGACCCTCCCCTTCCAGGAGAAGCAATCCGCCGCTCTGGCTTCGCGCGTCCTCGATCTGCGTCATGACGTCCAGACCACGGATCTGACGGGGTCTACGCGAGCCGGTACTTCCGCGATTCGCACGGCATTCGATGCGGTGAATGCGGGATCTGCTCGCTGCGCGTTGGTGATCGCGAGCGATGCGCGGCTGGCTGCGCCCGGATCGGGCCTCGAAGCCAAATTTGGTGACGGCGCAGCGGCATTTTTGATCGGAGACGGTGAAGCAATCGCGACGCTCGATGGTTTCGCGGCCATCACCGATGAAGTAACGGATGTCTGGCGCCCGACTGGCCATGAATACGTGCACACCTGGGAAGAGCGCTTCGTCGTCCAGGAATCCTATCTTCCGAACATGAACTCAGCGATCGAGTCGCTTCTCGAACGGAGCAGTACCCAGATCGGCGACTACGATCGTGTCGCGCTCTATGCGCCAGATGCACGTTCTCATGCATCCGTCGCCAAATCCGCAGGGATCGGAATAAACGCACTGCAGTCCCCCCTATTCGGCAAGCTCGGCAACGCAGGAGTGGCTTTCTCCCCACTTCAGCTCATCTCCGCTCTCGAAAAGGCCAAACCCGCGGAGCGCCTACTCATTGTGAATTTCGGCAACGGCGCCGACGCCACTACATTTCGCACGACCGATCAGATCGAAAAACTCGAGGCGCGCCGCGACGTCAGCTGGAACCTCGCGCGACGTCGCGTCGTTCCGCGATATGACGATTACATCAGGGCCAAGGGTCTGGCTGCGAGCGAGTGGGAGGCCGGGACGAATCCGGGCCTCTCGGCGACGATTCTGTTTCGTGAGCGCGACGATGACTTGAGCTTCCTGGGACAGCAATGCCGCAGCTGCCGAGCGATCCAGTTTCCGGCGCAGCGTCTCTGCGAGAGCTGTTTTTCGAAGGACGACTTCGACAAGGTTCGCCTTTCCGATCGGCTCGGAAAGGTCGTGACCTACACCTTCGACTTTTTCTTTCCCACCCCGAATCCACCCACGATCGTCACGATCATCGACGTCGATGGTGCACGCATTCACCTGCAAGTCGTCGATATCGCTGCGAAGGACATGAAAATCGGCCAGGAAGTCGAGTTCGTCTTTCGGCGAATCCATGAGTCCGGCGGACGACCCAACTACTACTGGAAGGGCATTCCGAAGCCCGACTCTCGTTAGAACCCGTTAAAAAAAGGAAGCAAGGCATTCATGGCAAAACGGGACTCGATCAGGGACAAGGTTTCAATCGTCGGGGTGGGCTGTTGTCAGTTCGGCGAGAACTGGGACCTCTCGCCCGCCGACATGATCGTCGACGCAGCATTCGAAGCCTATGCCGACGCAGGCATCGAAAAGCCACAGGAGGAAATCGATGCCGTCTTTACCGGCTCGATCTACTCGAACAAAGGCCCTCATGAATGCGCTGACGCGCTCAAGATGTTCAACAAGCCCGTCACTTTCGCGACGAACTACTGTGCGACGGGTACCGATCTGATTCGACTTGGTGTGATGTCAATCGCGGCCGGTCTCTACGACACCGTCCTCGTCGTCGGCTACGACAAACCCAAGGACCGCGGGGTATCGGGGCCCTCGGTCGTCGTCGACCGTGTCCGCGACCTGCCCCAGACTCCTGCGGGATGGTTCTCGCTTGCTGCGGCGACCTATTTCGACAAATACGGCGCCAGTCGCAACGACCTCCCAAGATCGCGATCAAGAATCATGCGAACGGCTGCCTCGCTCCAAAATCCTTCCTCAAGCGGCCCATCACGGAAGAGGATTATTTCAAGGCCCGCATCATCTCATGGCCCTTCGGG
>JAQBEG010000192.1:0-4812 GCA_032123985.1 Deltaproteobacteria bacterium | reverse complement strand
GTTGCCTTCACGCGCCCTCCTCTCGGGCCACGAAGCGGGTGGGCAGCGCCAATTTGTGCGCCGCGAGCTTCAGTGCCGCGACCGCGACTTCGCGCGGAACGCCTTCCATCTCGTAGAGAATCCGGCCGCGGCGTACGATGGCGACCCAATCCTCGACAGGGCCCTTGCCCTTACCCATGCGGGTTTCGGCGGGCTTCTTCGTGATGGGCTTGTCGGGGAAAACCCGAATCCAAACCTTGCCGCCGCGTTTCACGTGACGGGTCATCGCGATACGCGCCGCCTCGATCTGGCGTGCAGTGATATAGCCCGAAGACATCGCTTGAAGACCGAAGTTGCCGAAGGCCAGCGTGTTCCCGCGCAAGGCCTTTCCGCGAAGTCGGCCTTTGAACATCTTGCGATGCTTGACTTTTTTGGGTTGAAGCATTTTCTACCTCGGAACTTCGGATCGATGATCCTGGGAGAGCGGTCCCCGCTTGAGTTCGCGGTCGCCGACCTCACCCTTGAAGATCCAGCATTTCACGCCAATCACGCCGTACGTCGTTCGCGCTTCGGCGAAGCCGTATTCGATCTCGGCGCGTAGAGTATGGAGCGGTACTCGACCGTCTCTATACCATTCACGTCTCGACATCTCCGCCCCGCCCAATCGCCCGGAGCATTGAATTCGAATACCTTCGGCACCGAATTTCATGGTCGAGATCATCGCCTTCTTCATGGCGCGGCGGAAAGCCACCCGCCGTTCGAGCTGTGTCGCGATATTCTCGGCAACGAGCTGAGCGTCTAGCTCGGCTTTTCGGATCTCTTTGATGTTGATGAAGATGTCCCGGGTCGTATAGGCCTTCAGCTCCTTGCGAAGAACGTCGACTTCCGCGCCGCGCTTTCCGATCAAGATACCAGGACGCGCAGTATGGATGTTGATCACGATCTTCTCACCGGTGCGTTCGATGACGACCTTCGAGATGCCGGCGTGATGGAGCTTTTTCTTGATGAACGCGCGAATTTTTACGTCCTCGTGAAGCTGCTCGGCGTAATGTTTCTCGGCGAACCAGTTGGACTGCCACCCATACAGGGTGCCCACTCGAAAACCGTAGGGATGAACTTTTTGACCCATACTATCTGTCTGTCCTTGCACAGCGTTCGCCGTGCGTACCTCGCAACCTTCGGTCACGATAGAAGAAATCAGCGCTCTGAGAGAACGACGTTGATCCTGCTACTTCGTTTCTGAATCCAAGACGCACGCCCCTGAGCGCGAGGGCGAATCCGCCACATGCTCGTTCCATCGTCGACAAAAATCGTCGAGACGATCAGGTTGTCGATCTCGATCCCCGCTTGATGGTTCTCATTCTTCTGTTCCGCGTTAGCAACCGCAGATCGAATCAGCTTCACGATCGGCTCGGCAACACGTTTCGGAGAGAGCATGAGAAGATTCAACGCCTCCTCGACGCCCTTTCCGCGTATTTGATTCACGACGAGCCGCGCCTTCTGCGGACTCACGCGATAGTTGTTGAGTGCAGCCTTGACGTCCATTAGCGCTTCACCTTCTTGCCGCTCGCATGGCCAGTGAACTTACGCGTCGGCGCGAATTCGCCAAGACGGTGCCCCACCATGTTCTCGGTGACGAAGACCGGCATGAACAGCTTGCCGTTGTGGACATGGAAAGTCAGTCCAACAAACTCGGGTGAAATCATGGAGCGGCGTGACCAGGTTTTGATGACGCTTTTTCCACCAGCCGTGGCGAGCTTGTTGACCTTCCTCTGAAGACTCGGATCTATGAAGGGACCTTTTCGGAGCGAACGTGCCATTTCTCTCTACCTCTCCTACTTCTTCCCTCGTCGTTTGACGATGTACTTGTCGGAGCTCTTGTTATTTCGGGTTTTCGCTCCCTTGGTCGGCTTACCCCAAGGCGTACACGGATGACGACCACCCGAAGATCGGCCCTCGCCGCCACCCATCGGATGATCGACGGGATTCATCGCGACGCCACGGACATTCGATCGCTTCCCAAGCCATCGGGAACGTCCAGCTTTACCAATGCGCTGGTTCTCGTGCTCGGAATTGCCGACCTCGCCTACCGTGGCCAGGCAATCGATATGGATCATTCGCATCTCGCCACTCGGCAGACGAAGCGTCGCCATATTGTTTTCGCGCGCCATCAACTGCGCGCTTGTACCCGCGGATCGGACGAGTTGGGCGCCCTTGCCCGGCTTCATCTCGATCGCATGAACTTGTGTACCGAGCGGAATTCGCGACAGCGGCATCGCGTTACCCGGATGAATATCTGCGCTCGCTGAGGACACGATCGTATCGCCAACCTTCAGACCACCCGGCGAAAGAATGTATCGCTTCTCGCCGTCCGCATAATGCAGGAGTGCAATATTCGCGGAGCGATTCGGATCGTATTCGATCGTCGCGACCGTGGCGGGCACGTCGACCTTGTTGCGGCGGAAATCGATCTGTCTATATCGGCGTCGATGGCCGCCACCACGGTGAAATGACGTAATCCGACCATTCGAGTTTCGGCCACCAGATTTATTGAGCAGACCCTTGGTGAGCGATCGCTCGGATGTACCGCGTGTAATTTCGCCGAAATCCGAAACGCTCATGTTGCGGCGGCCCGGAGAAGTAGGCTTATATTTCTTGACCGGCATGGCTCAGACTCCCTCGAAGAATTCGATCGTCTGACCTTCGGCCAGTTCGACGATCGCCTTCTTCCACGCCGGCTTTCGGCCGACAAACTTCCCAACCCGTTTCTTCTTTCCGGGTTGCTGCATCGTTCGCACGTTCATCACTTTGACTTCGAAGAATTCTTCCACGGCTCGTCGAATCTCTAGCTTCGTGGCATGCGGGTCGACTCGGAACGTCGCGATATTCGCTTCCTCGCGAGCAATGCTGCTTTTCTCGGTCACGACCGGGCGCTGAATCACATCGTGAAGGTTCATCCTGCGTCTCCCGCTTCGGACGCTGAGACGTCAAGCCGTGCTTGGAGCTTCTCTACCGCCGCCTTTGTCATGAGAACGTTCTTGTGTCGCAAAAGATCGTAAACGTTCAGTCCTTCGGAACGAATCACGCTAACTCCCGGAATGTTGCGCGCAGAAGCTTCGATCGTCGGATTCGGCTCATCGATGACGATCAGTGTCGAATCGGCTGCCAGTTCGAGCGACGCGAGGATCTCGATGATCTTCTTCGTCCTGTAATCCTCGATTTGCAGGTCCTCGACCACAGTCAGCGTCGACTCTTGAAGCAGCTGCGAAAGCGCGGACAAAAGAGCGGCCCGTCGCATCTTCTTCGGCAACTTGTGCGAATAGCCTCTCGGCACCGGACCAAAGACGACACCTCCGCCGACAAATTGCGGAGCTCGCGTCGTACCTTGACGCGCTCGCCCTGTCCCCTTCTGGCGATACGGCTTCGCTCCACCGCCGGAAACGAGCGCGCGATTCTTTGTGCTGTGCGTGCCTGCACGGCGCTCGGAGAGCTGGCGTCGAACCTCTGCATGATAGAGGTGCGGTTTCAGCTGTTTCTCGAAGACGGCTGAAGACAGATCCAGAGATCCGGACTTCTTGTTCTGGAGATTGACGACGTCGATCGTAGCCATGACTAAACCTTGATCTCCACGTCAACGCCCGCTGCGAGTTCGAGCTTCATTAGCGCATCGACGGTTTGAGGTGTCGGGTCCAAGATGTCGATGAGTCGCTTGTGTGTCCGAAGCTCGAACTGCTCTCGCGACTTCTTGTCGATATGCGGACCGCGAAGCACAGTCCACTTGTTCTTGCTCGTCGGAAGAGGAATAGGCCCCGCCACACGCGCACCCGTGCGAACGGCGGTATCCACGATCTCACCCGCGCTCTGATCGAGCAGCTTGTAGTCGTAGGCCTTCATCCGAATTCGAATCTTTGTTGCCGTGGCATCCGCCATGAATCTTTTCCTGCTTTCGTCCGAAGCGGTTATTCAATCACATCCGAGACAACACCGGAGCCCACGGTTCGGCCACCCTCACGAATCGCGAATCGGAGTTCCTTGTCCATCGCGATCGGCGTGATCAACTCCACCGTCATCTCCACATTGTCCCCGGGCATCACCATCTCCGTTCCGTCCGGAAGATTCGCAATACCCGTCACATCCGTCGTTCGAAAGTAGAACTGCGGCCGATACCCGTTGAAAAACGGCGTATGACGACCCCCTTCGTCCTTCGTCAAAATGTAGGCCTGTGCCCGGAACTTCGTGTGTGGCGTAATCGAACCCGGCTTCGCCAGAACTTGACCGCGCTCAACGTCGTCCTTGCCCGTGCCACGCAACAGACAACCCACGTTGTCGCCTGCCTGACCCTCGTCGAGCAGCTTCCGGAACATCTCCACGCCCGTCACCGTCGTCTTCGTCGTATCGCGGATGCCCACGATCGCGACCTCGTCCTGCGGATGAACCGTCCCCTGCTCGATCCGACCCGTCACCACCGTGCCGCGGCCCGTGATCGAAAACACGTCCTCGATCGGCATCAGGAACGGCTTGTCCAGCGCCCGCTCAGGCTGAGGGATCGTCGCGTCGATCGCATCCATCAACTCATCGATGCACTTGTTGTTTTCATCGTTAGACGGATCCTCGCCTGCCTTCAACGCCGAGCCCTTGATGATCGGAACGTTGTCGCCATCAAAGTCGTAGTTCGACAACAGTTCACGAACTTCCATCTCAACCAGCTCGAGAAGCTCCTCGTCGTCGACCTGATCGATCTTGTTCAGGAACACCACGATGTGAGGAACGTTTACCTGGCGCGCTAGAAGCACGTGCTCCCGCGTCTGCGGCATCGGACCATCAGCCGCCGAC
>JAQBEG010000191.1:0-7217 GCA_032123985.1 Deltaproteobacteria bacterium | reverse complement strand
AACAGCGTGAGCGATAGGATTAGGCGTATCAGGAATCGTGTCATGGTCTCTGCCCTTCGAGGCTGTGCTCGTCTTGTATTACTTGCGTTAGAGCGTGATACGGTCAATGGCTATCTGAACGGATGCGGAATTTTTCACGGGGCCACGGTCGCGGCGGAGCGATCACGCGCGGCCAACAACTTCAGGTCGGCAGGCGAGGATACCGAACCTTTTCGCGATTCAAAACGCTCGTCGTGAAGGGGCCGACGTTGTTCCCGCGCCGGATGACTCGGCATCTCTCGGCGCGACTCCATGCTCGCGAAATCGGCCACGCCGAATTTTAGCGGGCACCCCTCTCCGTCGGCAACGGATCAACAGTTGAAATTCGTAATGGCTCGTTGGATACGATAGTCGCAGGGGGGATTCGCGGGTCCAGCGACGAAAGGCCCGCGAGAAGTGGGCGTGATCCGAATAGCCCAGCTCGAACGCGATGTCGGCAATCGTCAAAGCGGAATTCTGGAGCAGATCGACCGCGCGCTCGCAGCGGACTCGATCGACGACCCGGCGCCACGTCGTGCCCTCTTTACGGAGCAAGCGCCGCAGCGTGCGAGGGCCCGTGCCGGCGATCTCGGCTCCCATTTCGAGAGAGAGCGGCAGCCGAGAAGGGATCGAAGCCATCGCGGCATGGAGCGTGCCGAGGAAGTCATCGGGTGTGATCGAGCACGGATGCTGAGATGCGGCGGACGATCTAGACGGGTGTCTTCGAGGCAGCTGCAGCTTGAGGAGATCGAAGGGCACCGCCAGAGCGAGCGCCGAATGATTCAGGTTCAGTCGAGCATCTTGCAAGCCCGGTACGCGCAAGAGCCAATCCGGCGAGGCGGAATCGAGCCGGATCGCCGGCGGATGCCAGCGCTCTCCTGCGACCTGCCGAACGACCTGGATCATGGCGGCCAGCGTGTATTGCTCACCCTGCCGCTCGGCCTCTGGATCCGTGCTGGGGAGATGGCGTCGGCGCCAGAACCAGGCGTAGTCATGTTCGATCGAGAGTCCGAGGTCCACGAACGTCACCCCTCGACTGTATGATTCGCAGAATTGCCCGATCGATTCGCCAAGCGTTTGGCATCGGGAAACGGACTCACCCCAGGCGCCGAGTCGTGTAATGTCAGACCCAATGGCCGAGTGCCATACGAGATCGTCGATGTCCGAATCGTGCGCCGCGATCGCAAGGAATCGCAGCACAGATCGCGCCGAAACGAATTGTCCCATTTCTGAGTCGATCTGTTTCGGGAGATAAACTCGTGCGAGGATCTTGTCCACCGGAGCGTGTCGATTTTTCAGCGGAGCGACGATCGGGTTGAGCTGCTCGACTCTGTTGATTAGAGGCAACGGATGGATCGAGTGCATCACTGGCTCCTCCGCGAACTGAGCGCATCTAGAATGGTCTTCGTGGCCGGAAATGGCAAGGGCGACGGGTCGATCTGTGAAACACTCAGCGAACCACAGAGTCCGGGGCGCAACGCATGAGGATCGCCTCCATTTCGAGTTCGATGGCTTATTCTCTGTTGGATGAATATGGCCTACCTGAATCACCCTGAAGGAGAGAACGCGATGGCCTCGGAGACGATGTCGATGGACAAGAAGCTTGCTGCATTGTTGGCGGTGATAGCCACGCTGCTTCTGTCCCCGGTCACGGCGAGTTCCCATCCGCCGGACGACGACCATACCCACAAAACGCCTAACACCGCGGCTGCTTCCGGAGCTGGTCAGAACAGCCTCGAAGAGACCGGCGCCAAACTGAGTAACCCCGTGTCGGACGTCTGGGCGCTCTTCACCGAGTTCGATCTGTCCTTCAACAACGGAAACGCCAACCAGGACGACGACAAGATCGGAGGGTTGATGAATTTTCAGCCGATCCTTCCCATCCCGGTCTATGGCAAGGGCGACGATCGATGGCAGGTACTGATCCGGCCCGCCGTTCCGATCCAGTTCGCCTCGCCGCGCCCCGACGGAGTCAACAACACCAACTACAACGCGGGCATCGCCGACATCGGGCTCCCCATGCTGCTCACTCCTTCGCAGAACATCACCGGTTCAAATTTGATATTTGGCATGGGACCGACCTTGGCGCTTCCCACCGCGTCCAAGGTCCAGCTCGGTCGGCGACAATGGCAGCTGGGGCCTGCCGCCGTCGTCGGATGGAAGACCAAGGACTACGTGGTCGGCGTCTTCCCGCAGTATTTCTTCGGGGTGGGCGGTCGAGGCGATCAGGGGAGCAACATCGAGAACGCGAGCAACATGAGTCTGCTCTACTTCGCGTTCCTTAATTTGCCCGAGGCCTGGCAGATCGGCATGGGCCCCACCATCACCTATGACCACAAGGCGAGCCGGGGCAACAAGTGGAACCTGCCAGTCGGGATCACTGTCGCCAAGACGACCAAGGTCGGGAAGCTGCCGGTCAAGTTTCAGCTCGGTGTCGAATACTCGGTCGTGAGTCAGGACGACTTTGGCAAACGCGCGCTCATCAAACTGAACATCATTCCCGTGATCGGAAGCCTGGTGAAGAACCCGATCTTTGGCGGAGGATGATCGGCGAGACGCCGGTCCTCATCTCTCTCGAGCGGGTGAAGCCCCGTTTTTTCAAAGGTGCCCCCAAATGGCCGTACTCTCACGAGCGGTAGAAGCGAGCCCGTCCGTCGTGATCGCAGTGGTTGGACTGACGCTCGCGCTGACCCTCGTTTCAGGTCCCGCCCGCGCCGCGGACTAATCGACGACGCAAGAAGCGAAGCGCGCGCCCGTCGCGCGCACCCACACGGGCCGCGCCCCCTTCGCGAGATCAAAAAGCGCCGCAGCGGTCGTGGCCACCATGAAGATCACTACCGGAAGCGTCATCCCCGCCTCCATCGTGACGCGTCGATAGTAGGCAGCGATGGACGCGAGCACGGGCTCGGGCAGCGTTTTCCCGGTAGCCCCGAACACTTGCACGTCGAACATCAAATCGAACCACAGCACGGTAGTCAGAACGCCGCCCCCGGCGGCGAGGAGGCGAAGGGCGAAGGGTTTCATTGCTGTATTCGTGGCAGCAGAGGGTGGCATGGGCACATGAGTGAGGCGTCCGTTAAAGATGGTCACCCCGATCGCGTGCAATACGCAGACAGGTCTTCCTGCTGTCGTCTCGAGCTGCGAGCACTACTATCTCCGAGTATCTCCGCGTATCTGCGCGGAAACGAACCATCAAGCCAAGGAGAGCGATGTGACCATCTCATTTCATGACGCGAGTGTCGGGAGCTATCTGCAGGTGCTGGACGGAGTCGCCGGCGTTCTCGAAAAAGGGGCGAGCCACGCAGCCGAAGCTGGGCTCGACCTGCAAGAAGTGGTCATGACCCGGCTGCATGAAAACATGATGCCTTTCCACTTTCAGGTCGTGTCCGTCGCGCACCATTCGTGGGGCGCGATGCAAGCCCTACAGCAGGGCAGCTTCAGCCCACCTTCCTTCGACCTCGACAAGGACTACAAAGGCCTTCAAGCCCTGGTCGCCGAGGCGCGTGACGGGCTGGCCGGGCTCGGCAAAGCGGAGGTCGAAGCGCTAGCGGGAGGGTCGATTGTGTTCAAACTCGGGAAGAACGAGCTTCCGTTTACAAGCCAGAACTTCCTACTGTCCTTTTCGCTCCCCAACTTCTACTTCCACGCCACGACCACCTACGACATTCTGCGCATGCTCGGTGCGCCGCTCGGCAAGCGGGATTATATCGGGCAGTTGAAGGTGGGCGCGTGAGTACAACAGAGGGAACACGCTCTCGCTCCGGGGAGTGTCCGCGTAAAGCGTCTACATGCGTAGTCCCCAATTGATCTAGGAAGAACCACGCGCAGCGGCCCTACTGTCGAGTGCAGCACGTACCTCCGCATGCTCGACCTCGTTGAGCCGGAATCGCATGAAGAGAAAGCCCGCGATCGTATACATGACCAGCGGCAGGCCACCATTCAGGAGCCGCAGCATCCAGAGCGTTCCCGCAGTCTGGTCCTGATTTGCTTCGAAGTCCGAGAATTGCAACGCACCGCTCACGAGCACGATGATGATCGCGGTCGCGCTCTTGATCGCGAAGCCCCACGCGGCGGAGTAGGCGCCCTCCTTCCTCTCTCCGGTTCGCAGCTCGTCCCAGTCGATCACGTCCGCCAGGATCGAATTGCCGACCATCATGCCGCAGCCGACGAAGAACCCGGCGGAGCAGAGCAGAACGCCCAGCAGGACGAGATCGCCCTCCCCGACTCCGAGGATCGACCCGAAGGAGACGCCACTTCCGAAGAGACCGGCGATCCATGCGTTCTTCTTGCCCACGTGCCGGGTGATCCGGACCCAGATCGGAATGGAGAGGATCGTAGAGATGACGAAGAGGCCCGGCATCACCCCGACGAGATCCGGCCGCTTCACGACATAGCGCATCAGGTAGGGGGCCATGAGACCGAGAACGCCCGAGCCGGCGAGCTGGCAGAACTGGACCGTGAGCAACAGTCGAGCGTGCGGATTTGCGAGCACGTCCCGCATCGCACCGAGTGAACTCGTCGCGCCGCGACCCTGATATTCGATCCGCTCCCGCAATCGCACGGGCGGGACCAGAAGGATGAAGGGAAGCACGGCTGCGACCCCGAAAGCGAGGTGCGAGGCGGCCAGACGCGAATCTTCTGCGTTCATCACGTACTGCATCCCGCCGAATGCCAGGAGCATGCCGAACGTGAAGGCCGCAGAGTTCGCACCGAAGATGCGATTTCGTTCGTAGTAGTCCGTCGTGAGTTCCGCACCCAGTGCGGCGTGTGGAACCGAAAACATCGTGTAGGCCGTATAGAACGAGAAAAGCGCGAGCGTCGTCCATGCATACATCCCCGACGGCTCGAGCTCGGGCGGGCTCCAGATCATCACGAAGCTCAGCATCAACAGCGGAATACCTGCAAACATCCACGGCCGACGGCGACCGAGGCGCGTGCGGGTCCGATCGCTCAGCGTGCCCACGATTGGATCGGAAACGGCATCCCAGACCCGGCCAGCGGCGAAGAGCAACCCGACGGCGAGGGGCGCAAGCAGCAGCACGTCCGTAGCGAAGTTCAGGAAGTAGAACTGCACGATGAAGAGCGGAGCGGAAAGTCCCATGACTGGAGGCGAATAGGAAAGAAGAACCGAGAGCGGAACGGACCCGCCCGACGCCGTCGCGCTCGGCCCTTCGACGACGCGGCCGCCCTGGCCTGCGTGGTGTTGGCTCACCAGGGGTGCACGCGCACCCGCAGCTCATGGATCCCCTTCACGAAGCAGGACGGCACGCGCACAGGATCAGCCACGACTTCGACCTTGCGAAATCGCTTGATGATCTCCTCCCAGAGAACGCGCAGCTGCATCTCGGCCATGCGGCTGCCCATGCAGAAATGAACGCCCCAGCCAAAGGAGAGGTGCTGCTTCGAATTCTCGCGGTCGATCAGGAACTCATTGGCGCGCGGGATCACCGTCTCGTCGCGGTTCGCCGAGACGTACCACATAACGACCTTGTCGCCCTTCTTGATCTGCTTGCCACCGAGTTCCGTGTCCCGAGTCGCCGTCCTTCGCATGTGCGCGAGGGGTGTCTGCCAGCGAATGATCTCGTTGACCATGTTCGGGATCAAGCTCGGATCGTCACGCAGCTTGTCGTATTCGGCCGGGTTCTCATTCAAGGCGATCACACCTCCGGAGATCGAATTGCGGGTCGTATCGTTGCCGCCGACGATCAGCAGGATGAGGGTGCCCAGGTAGGTAATCGGATCGATGTCCTGGGTGGCATCCGCATTGGCGAGCGCCGTTACGAAATCGAGGCTGTCGATCTCCTTGCCCTTGCGCTCGTCCCACAGCTTCGTGAACACATCGAGACATTCGAGGAGTGCCGCTCGGCGATCTTCCTGCGTCTTGCCCATCGCCTCCAGTTGCATGGGGCTCGAGGTGATCATGTCCGACCAGAAGGTCAGTCTCCGGCGCTCTTCCCAGGGAAAGTCGAACATCGTGGCGAGCATGCCCGTCGTCAGTTCGATCGACACGCGGTCCACCCAGTCGAAGGTCTCATCGACCGGGAGCCCGTCGAGGATCTCGATCACGCGCTCGCGCACGATTGGCTCGAGATGCTTCAGGTTGCGCGGCGACGACACCGGCTGCACGACCTTGCGGTGGGCATCATGGCGCGGCCCGTCCATCGTGATGAACCCCGCGCCCTTCGTGAGGGCTTCCGGAGGAGGATCGACGATGGTGATATTCGGTTCGGACGAGAAGATTTCGGGGTTCTTCTCGACATAGACGATGTCGTCGAACTTCGTGACGGACCAATAGGGGCCGAACATACTGTCGGCGCAGTAGTGGATCGGGTCTTCCTTTCGAAGACGCTCGAAATACCCCCATAACGTGTCGGTCCTGAAGAGCTCGACATCGGAAACGTCGATCTCTTCGAGCGGGATCGAATGGGGATCGGCGTTCGCCTGTCGTCGGGGCTCCGGCAGATCGAGGGGGGTGGCTTCGCTCATGACTTCTTCCTTCTTCGAGCGGATAGGGGCCGCATACTGCGCGCCTGGTCCTGGCTCGACATCTTCTGGGCGCGGCGCGATCCATGCGGGCGCGCCGCGGCGGACCACATCGGACGACATCGGACGACGCAGGGATCCTGTGCTGCCGAGGGTATCTCTTCTTCCGCAACCGTGCGCCTCAAGGCGGACCGAGCACCAGTCGGTTCGATCGGCGCTCGACCTGGCGATCCAGCTCCGTGCGCACGAGCGCGTCGGCACCGATCGCGCTGAGCATGGCGTCGCACGCTTGACGGTCGGTCGGCGGCAGCCCCTGGTAGTGATTCAGTGCGCGTTGCGTCACCCATACGAGGTGCGGGCTGCAGGAAACGCTTGCCGGCGCACCGTCCACGTCGATCTGCACGGCCGGAAGCTGAGGCTGCTGATCGCCGTCACTCAATACTTGCGTGCCTTCGGCCTCGCTGCTGCGGCTGTGTACATGCGCGTTCCAGGCGAGCAGATTCTGGCGAAACGGCTCGGCATAGCGGCCGGACAGCCAGCCGAGCAGTGCCTCGAGGGAATCGGAAATCGCATCGTCGGCCGGGTACTCGACAGGCGTGTCGAAAAATTCTGGCGATTCCACCTCCGGCATGAGCATATGCTCGACCCACCGGAATACCCGCGGCGCGTGATCCTGCATGACGCGCAGCGGCACCGGATCGCGGCCCATGTGCGCA
>JAQBEG010000190.1:0-2610 GCA_032123985.1 Deltaproteobacteria bacterium | reverse complement strand
CCGCCGTCGTTCATTTGCCCATTGCACTTGCGGTCATCATCCCAGCCTTCGCGATCCTGGGAACATGGCTGATCTACAAGGGCTTTGTTCCTGCGCGGAGTTGGGTCCTGATCGTCCTGCTCCAGGCGTTGCTGGTTGGCTCCAGTTGGGTAGCGCTCGAGACGGGAGAGGAGGAGGAAGAGCGTGTCGAGTCGGTTGTGGCCGAAGACCCGATCGAAGCCCACGAAGAAGCAGCGGAGCGCTTCCTTCTCCTCGCAGGAATCGGACTGCTCGCAAGCGGAGCCGGACTCATGTCGGGACGAAGAGGAGCTACGGGCCGAATCGTCGGGACCGTGGCGACGATCGCCGTCCTGGCGGCTGGCGTTTCCGTCGGCCACTCCGGAGGCGAACTGGTCTACAAGCATGGAGCGGCCAACGCGTATCTAGGCGAGTCGGGAGCGATGAATCCCGGCCTTTCGGTCAGGCATTTCGACGACCATGACGACGACGACCATGACGACGACGACTGAGTCGGATTCGGAGGGGTTGTCCTCGGCCCCGCCCCCCCCATCACGGGACAAGGACGGTGATTCTCCAAGGACTCGCAACATTATCGAGGCGTCCTCTCTCGAACGCGGTCCTCCTGTTGCGAGATGGTCTCGGGGTTCCAGAATCTGCCTACTCTCGAAGTCCGGCCGTGGACGTGGTTTGATGCGCTGACGGTGAGCTTCTACGCTCGAAGCAGATTGACCTGATGTCGGCGAGGAGTTGGTGGGATGACAGGGGTATCGCAAGAGCACGATCGGTTTTTCGACGAAGCGTGTGTGATGGCCGATGCACAATCGAGTACGGGATTGACCGATTTCGGCGAGGATCCGTTCAGGGAGCCGCTCTCTGTCCTCCTCCGATCACTGCGAGAAGAAGCACCGCTCAACGCGCTCGGTCGCGCGACGCTTCGCGGTCGAATCGTCGAGAGCCTCGAAACGCGCTTGAAGACACAGCACTGGCTCACGCGACATCCGGAGATTCTGGAGGAAGAGATTGATGCGCCTCTCGTCGTCGTCGGCTTGATGCGAACCGGCACCACCATGTTGCATCGATTGCTTGCGAGTGATCCGCGACATCATGCTGCGATGTGGTGGGAAACGCGATTTCCGGCACCGGATCAGGATACGAACTGGGACGAACCCGACCGCCGAATCCCGCCTGCGGTAGCCGAAGTTGCAGCGATTCTCGCTGCGGACCCACGTCAGGCTTCGATTCATCCCTGGGATGCCCTCGCACCCGACGAAGAGGTTCTGCTTCTCGAGCACTCCTTCCTTTCACACGTGCCGGAGGCGTTCGCGAATATTCCAACCTATCGCAGTTGGATCGACGATCAGGACTGGACACCGGCCTACGTCTATCTCAAGAAATTATTACAGTCGTTACAATGGCAGAAACGGCAGCGTGGCTCGACTCGGGAAAGATGGGTCCTCAAGACACCCGGACATCTCGGTTATGTCGATACGCTCTTCTCTGTTTTTCCCGGCGCTCGCGTGATCCAGACCCATAGGGATCCTCTCGAGACGATCCCGTCATCGGCGTCCATGAACCACGCATTGTGGAAGCTCTATAGCGACGAAGAGGGATCGAGCGACGCGGGAGCGCAGATACAAGAGCGTCTCGCCTGGGCGACGCGGCGATGCATGGAATCTCGTGAGCGGCTCGGCGATGACCGATTCGTCGACGTCTGGTTTCAAGACGCACTTCGCGAGCCGATTGCCGAGATCACACGAGCCTACGGTATCTTCGGAATCGAGATGACATCCGACGCGCGCGAATCGATCGAGAAGTGGCGCACCGATCATCCACGCAATGAACGTCCAGCTCACGATTACGCCCTGGCCGACTATGGACTAACGGAAGACGGCATCAAGGAAGCATTCTCTGCATATCGGACTCATTTCATCGAACCACACCAATAGTCCGGCCGAGGGTCTAGCTCTGGAAGCCTGCTCGTCTGCCTGCAGCGAGTGCCACAATGATGTCGACTCGGCGGACGGTGTCGCGTAGTTCTTCTGCAAAGGCTTGCCGCGCCTCGGTGATCTCGAAATCGCCAGGTCCGAGCAAATTTCGATTTCCGGCGAGCTTGAGCGCCGACTGGAACAAGATCTTCGAGATCGAATCAGCCGCGTGGATACGCTTCTGCAGTGCATATTGCCGTCCGAGGCCGAGACAATCTGCGAGAAAGCGCTTTTCGTCGACGGGTTCTGCAGGATCGAGAGTCGTGAGCTGATCGGCCACGACGCGGTAGCTCTCGAGAAAGGGACGCAGAATCCGATGTGAGAAAAAGGGTTTCGTTCGGCGAATCATCTCTTCGGGATCGAGTTCGTACGCTTCAATCCTCTTTTCCCAGTTTCGATCTGTCAACTCCCGCTCTGCACGGATCTCGTCGCAGAAAATATCCTTCTCGGGAAAGAAGAACTCGAATTTCAGCAGGTCGCGGAGTTTCATCACATCCAGCCAGAATCGATCGAGAAATTCGGCCCGTGGGCCCTCTATCGCATGCAGCATCGCGAGTTCGGCGATCGCGCTCGCGACGAAGAAATGAACGACGGTGTTCCGATAGTACGCAGCCGCGAGCTGTTG
>JAQBEG010000189.1:0-6373 GCA_032123985.1 Deltaproteobacteria bacterium | reverse complement strand
GTTCTGCGCGATGGCGGGAAAACTGCAAGAGAAGGGCGTCCGCTCGATCGGGCGGGCGCCTTCGGAACGAAAGGGAGCAAGTGACGGAAAGCGAATCGACGGACGCAGCCTTCGTGGCTGAACGCTACGCAGCGCTCGGCGAAGCCGTCGGGCAGATCGTGATCGGGCAGCAAGTCGCGTTGAGGCAGATTTTCGTGACGCTTCTGGTGGGTGGCCACAGTCTGGTCGAAGGCGTGCCCGGGGTCGCCAAGACGCTGCTCGTCCGAGCGCTTGCGAGTGCGCTGCAGCTGAAATTCGGTCGTATTCAGTTCACACCGGACCTCATGCCGAGCGATATTCTCGGCACCTCGATCCTCGACCCTTCGAACGCCGAGTTCCGGTTTCGACAGGGACCCATCTTCAGCGAACTCCTGCTCGCGGACGAAATCAATCGCGCGCCGGCAAAAACGCAGTCGGCCTTGCTCGAAGCGATGCAGGAGGGGACGGTCACTGTCGACGGCGAGCGGCATCGCCTGAGTTCATTCTTCACGGTCTTTGCAACGCAGAACCCGGTCGAACAGGAGGGGACATATCCTCTGCCCGAGGCGGAGCTCGATCGATTCCTGTTCAAGATTCTCGTCGATTATCCGAGCGAGCAAGACGAGCGTGCGCTGCTGCGACGTCATCACGGCGAGGGCGCGATCCCGAGCGAGATTTCGGATGTGCTAGGTCCCGACGAGATCGAGCGGGCGCGATCGGTCGTGCGAAACGTGACGGTGAGCGACGAAATCATCGCCTATGTGTCCGAACTCGTCCGGGCGACACGAAGCGACTTCCAGTACGGACTCGGCGCTTCGCCGCGCGCGGGGCTCTTGTTGCTTCGCGCTGCCAAGGCACAGGCCGTCCTCGAAGGTCGTGGTTTCGTCCTGCCAGAAGATGTGCAGGAGATGTGGACGCCCGCGCTCCGACATCGCGTCATGCTCGATCCGGGACTCGAAGTCGAGGGTCAGACCGCCGATGCCGCTCTCGAGCGAACGCTTCGGGGCATTACGGTGCCGAGGTGAGGAGGTCTGCTTGAAGCTCTCGCCGGATCGCGTACTGCTCGGCTGGGTGTTGGCCTGGCTCGGATTGGGGATCGCCTCCGTCCCTCTCGTCCAGCTGCGTTTTTTCGTACCGATCACCGGCGTACTGCTGATTGCGGCTCTGCTCGCTGACGGCTTTCTGACCCTGCGCGAAGAAGTGATCGTGCTCGAACGCCGACTCCCCGAGAAGGGCGCGCGCGGGCGTGATGATGAGATCACGCTTTGTGTCCAGAATCCGCTTTCGCGTCCAGTGAGAATCGATCTGCGAGAGTCGGTGCCCCGGGATCTCGTTTCGCCGGAGCCCCGCTGGTCGGAACTCCGGGTCGAGGCGGGTGCCGAACGGAAGCTGCGTTACACGATCAGGCCACAGGTTCGGGGACGACGGCAGTGGGGCAGCGTTGCGGCACTTGTCCGCTCGCCGCTCGGCCTGTTGCGGCGATGCGTCGAGTCTTCCGGAGAGGATTCTCTACTCGTACAACCCGAGACCGCCCGCTACTTGCGTCGGGAAGCGCTCGACCCCAAGCGTGTGCTCGCAGTGCTCGGTGTCAGACCACGGCGGTTGCGCGGAGATGGGCTCGAGTTCGATAGTCTGCGTGACTATGTGATCGGAGATGAGCCTCGTCGCATCGATTGGCGTGCCACCGCTCGCCGCGGCCGGCCGATCGTTCGTACGCATCGCCACGAGGAGAGCCGCACGATCCTGCTCGTTCTCGATCGAAGCCGCTTGATGGGGGCCCGGGCTCCGCATCCAGGAGAGCGGGCGATCGAGGCGGGGTTTGCCTCGACGAAGCTCGATCATGCGATCGATACTGCGCTTGCGCTGGCCTTTGCCAGCCTGGTTGCGGGCGACCGTGTTGGGCTCATCGTCTTCGATCGAGCGGTCGTGGGTCAGATCGCGCCGGTTGCTCGTCGCGCGAGCCTCGGACTCTTCGTCGATGCACTCTCAGGCGTCCAGCCGAGTCCGTTCGAAGCGGACTATCGGCGCGTTACGCGCGAGATCCTGACACGTCAGCGTAAACGGGCGATGGTCATCGTACTCACAGACTTCATGGAGGTGAATCGAGAAGAGCTGATTCAGCCCATGTCGCTGCTTGCCCGGAAACACGAGGTCGTGTTCGTGGCTCTGCGCGAGCCGATTCTCGAGCAACTCGAAGAAGACGACTCGAATGGACTGCGCTCGAAGGACGTCGAGCAAAGACGTGTCGGTCTTTATCGCCGCATCGTCCTGGCGGATCTCCTTCGCGAACGCGAGGGGAGATTGGTGACGCTTCGACGAAAGGGCCTTTCGGTGCTCGATGTCCCGCCGAGCGAAGCCACGGCGTCGACACTCAATCGCTACATGGAACTTCGCTACGGCATCGGTTGAGTCGAGGTCTCGGCGAATTTGTCATGGATGAGCTCGTCGAGCCAATCCGGTGCGTTCGGCTCGCTTTGTCTCACGCGGCGCAAAAGTAGCCCGACCATGCAGAGGATGAGCACGCCAGCGGCCGCAATCGCAAAGCGTGGCGCAGTGCCCAATGCCGATTCGCGCACGAAGCTCTCGATCCAGGCAGCGGCAAAAAAGAGCGGCACGCTCGTGATGAAGAGGGCCAGAGCGGAGGGCCCGGCGTTTCGTAAGGCTGCCGCGCGGGTCGAGCGCCCCGGCGCAGCGACCGCGCGACCGAGCACGAAGCCTGCGGTGGTGCAAAGGGTGATCGCGGTCAGCTCCGGAATTCCGTGTGGCAGGATCCATGCGAGATACATGACGGCGTGGTCACCGCGCATGAAGATTGCACTGATCGTGCCGATCATGATTCCGTTGTAGAGCTGAAGAAGAACGGTCGGCAGGCCAAACAACACACCCGTCGCAAAAGCGAGAATGCCAACGCGTGTGTTGTTGGCGAATAGATACGAGCCGAATATCGCGTTATGCGCGACGGGGGTCGAGTCGCGTGCCAGGAAAATTTCGCGGGCTTCCGGCGATCGATAGAGTGCATCGATCTGCGCCACGTCATAGCCGAGACTTGTCGGCATGAGTGCGTAGAGCGCGGCCGGATCGAGGGCCACTAGCGAATAGCCCACGATCGCACCCATCCCCATGATGGCCCAGGCCGCCAGCTGCATGCGCCCAGTTCCCGAAAGCGCAGACACGAAAACGCGCGCTGCCGAGCGCGGCTGCCTTCGCCGAGGGCCGGCAGAGTAAAGAAATCCGTGCGCGCGGACGCAGAGCGAATTGAGATGACCGATTTGATCCAGATCCCCGCCCCGATCCCGCAGCCGAGCGAGCCGAGCACTCTCTCCGCGATAGAGGCGTGCGAGCCGTCGCAGATCGTCGAAGGGCAGGGCACGCACACGATGGCTCTCCGCGTCGTCGAGCAGTCGCGCCAATTCCTCGGCCGGAGCCTCGATTCGCTCTCGATCGACGGCGTGCGGACCATCTATGCGCGCAAGGCTCTGCGACCTCTTCGACCCCCTCGGCATGGTTCTCCCAATCGACTCTTATCGTCACTATTGCCGCGAAAGTATTGCCGCGAAAGTATTGTCACGAAAGCGCGCACGAACTGCGCGTCCTAAGGTAGACCGCATGGGTCAATCCGGCGATCTGAGCTACGGAGCCTACGCTCCTCCGAAATCGCTTGGCCCCGTCGAGTCGCTCGATTCGCCGGAACGCGTTCGGCTGGATCTCGAGATCGCTGGGCCGATGAGCCGCGCCTTCGCCTATAGCATCGATTATTCGCTGATCCTGCTTCTGATGGCGGCCGGATTGCTGCTCTTCGTGTCCGGTTCGCAGCAGTTGATCGACTGGTTTTCCGAGGTCACCCTTCTGCAAGACCTGTTCGATCGCGTGGTCGACTGGCTTAACGTGCCGGATGGAGAAGATGGCGACACGCTGATGCGCGGTTTGGCTCTGACCATCGGCATCTGGGTGATGCTCGACCTTTTCGTGACGACCACCTATTTCCTGACCTTCGAGACGCTCTTTCGAGGGCGGACGCCCGGCAAACGAATGACTCGATTGCGCGTCGTTTCCGAAGGCGGGAGCGTGCTCGGTTGGCGGCAGTCGCTGCTTCGAAATCTCTTGCGGACGGTCGACTCGTTGCCCACTGGATATGTCGTCGGATTCGTGGCGATGCTGAGTTCGAAAAGAATGCAGCGGCTCGGTGATCTCGTGGCGGGTACGATCGTGATTCGCGAACGCGAGGCCTTCGTGAGCGATGTCATGACGGATTTTGCCCTCGGCGCCGAGAGCGAAGTGGGCTTCCGCTTCACCCGCGACGAGCTGGCGGCTCTGGGCGAGGTCGAGCGCCGCCTGATCCGACGCACCCTGCGGCGAGCAGAATCACTCTCGGCGCCGGCGGCGCGGCCGATCGTCGACCGCACCACACTGGCGATTACGCGACGCATTGATCGAATCGAGCCCATCGCGCCAGAAGAACAGTCCGATTTCCTGCGCGCCCTGCTTCGGGCATCCGAGAGGCTGCTCTAGAGGCCGAGAGGCGGGATTCGAGCCTCCATTCGAGCGCCACTGGAATCCATTGCGGCCGCCTCGCTGTTGCCTCCACTCCGCGCTCGTTTCGCCGATACGAAAGGTGCGGCGTCGACTCGAAGGGGAAGCATGGCGGAGCTGAGGATGAGCCCAAAAATCGGATCCGGTCCGGGCAACAAGGTGATCGCGACTACGCTTCTCGAGTCGTTGGCCGTGCGTGGTCAGGCCGCGGCGCGAGACCGTGCAGCGCGCGCACTCGGATTGGCCGAGGGCGGACTGGCCGAAGTGAAGGGCTGGTTGCCCGACGACGCACTCGCTCAAATGTTAGTCGCGGCAGACGCGGATCCCTCGCTTGCGCGGTCAGTGGGCCATCGCCTGGTTTCTCCCGACGCCACTGGACTTCCCCTTTACGGTCTCGGTCTGGCAAGCCCTGAGAAGGCGTATCGTCGCGTAGGATTGCTGCTACCGCGGCAGAGTGCGGCATCGTTCTGGGTCGTAGACGAGATTGGCAGCGGTTCTGCCCGAATCCACTTCTACGAGCGTGAGATCGGAAGCGACTCGTCTGCGGATCGGACGCGTACGGAAAATCCGCGCGCACAGGCCGCGCTCTGCGCGCTCCGAGTCGGCATGCTCGAAGCTGTTCCCGGGCTCTACGGACTCCTACCCGCGAGCGTAAAGGAATCGAGCTGCCTTGCGCAGGGCGGTGATGCTTGTCGCTACCAGATCGGATGGCAGCGAAGTTCGCGAGTCGGACTCATGATCGGCGTCGGCGTCGGTCTGGGCTTCGCGATGGCCGTCGTCGGGGTCGCGGTCACACTCGGACTTCCCATCTCGGCAACCGTGTTTCCCGCGATATGCAGCCTGGTATTCGGCGCTGCGATTGGCCAGACCTTTGATTTGCACCGACAGCTCGCAGCGGTCGCGGGAGCACGTCGCGGGCATCTGGCTCTCTTTGAGCAGGTCGATGATGCGCTGGCCTCGAAGCTCGACGCGTTGGCTCGTGCGGACGCGAAGCTCGAGGGCAGTCATCATGAATTTCGTGCGGATCGTTCGCTGCCGGATTCGGATCACACCGCGGCCGGCGATGTGCCCAATCGCGTCGAGATCCAGAGTGCCGCCGAGAATATTCACGCCGCCGCCGGTGATCTCGAATGTTGGTTCGAAGAAGGCGCCGCGGCCAAGCTCGGCGGGAAGGAGGCCGGCGTGCGCGAGGCGCGTGGACTCGTTCGTGAGATTCGAAAATGGGCCGAGCAGATCTCGCAAGACGGTCAATCCGAGAGTTCGACTTCGCAGACCTCGGTCGATCTCGTCGCACTACTGACGCGCGCGGTCGCTGCGGCGCGTCCAATGCTTCCCCGCTCCACGATCATCCAGATCGACCTCGATGACAACTTGATCCCGGTGCCTTGCCAGCCGGTTCAGATCGAACAGGTCATCGTTCAACTCCTACGCAACGCGGTCGAGGCGTCACGCGGCCTCACCGAATCGCCCGAGGTCACGGTCTCGCTCCACAAGGTCATGCGCGGCGTCGAAATCGCCGTCGAGGATCGTGGCGTGGGCATCGAGCCGTCCGAGATCGACGAGGTTTTCGATCCCTTCTTCGGAGACCGCCGTGCTGGACTCGACGAGGGCTTTGGTCTGCCAGTCTGCCTCCGCATCGTCGAGCGGCACGGCGGCGAACTGCGAATCGAAACCGAAGATCGGCCGGGAACGCGAGTATCGGTTCTACTGCCGGAATCGCCGGAGCCGTCGGCCTAGGGTCGACTCGGTCGCAGCGCCTCGAGCGGTTTCTGACCCGTTGCGAAGATCTCCGTCGGCAGGGTTATGCTCTCCGTCAAGGAGATCC
>JAQBEG010000188.1:0-7408 GCA_032123985.1 Deltaproteobacteria bacterium | reverse complement strand
GGGCTTGTCGGCTTGCCGTCGGATGTAGCGGGCGATCGGCTCGTTCTTACGGCCTGCTGAAATGACGAGATCGGGCCATGGCGCTTCGAGCGTGCTCGATTGATCTCCCACGACGCCGAGCAGGTGGGCGCCAAAGGGAAGGTTCACGAATTTTTCGAAACCCGTGTAGACGAAATGTTTCTCCTCGAGCGGCCAGCCGAGGGCCTCGCCGAGACCGAGGACTTGAGAGTTGTCGCCGGCCCGATTGCCCATCAAGAGCCAAACGAGCGGCTGGCTCGACGCGGACTGCGTTTGACCCGGCAACATTGCCCCCAATCGAAGATTCGCGGTGCGCCGCGGTTGCATGAAGCTACCGCAGCGTTGCCATCGAGGGGATTTCCCACGATGAGAAAGGCGGTGAGGATTCGATCATCCGGCGCGACTGAGTTTGCGAAAAAGGCGATAGCCCATCCCGAGTGCGATGGTGCCAAACAACAAGGGTGGGCCCCAACCCGCCAGCAGGGGACTGAGGGAGCCGCCATATCCCATCGACCCGGCAAAACTCGTGGCGAGTGCGTAGCTGACGGCAATGATCGTGCTGGCGATCAGGGTGTGGACCGGTCTGGGAAAAGGTGGACCGGTTGCAGCAAAGAAGAGCGCGATCAAAGGGAGAAGCAGACACGCGAGTGGGGCCGCAATCTTAACTTGAAGGTCGGTTCGGTAGGCCGTCGCAATCGGTCCCTCGAGGTCCTTGTCTTCGAGTGCCGTACGCAGCGCATCCGGCGTAAGATGTGCGGTGTTGATCTCCGAAGGCGTTTCCTCACCGAACTCGACGAGCCGTTCCGCGCTCGGATTGCGGACCATGCGTGACGCGCCCAGGAGTTCGACACTTTTCGGGTTATCCAGAAGCCAGAGACCCGCACCCACATGTCGCGCTCCATCCGCATCCGTACGCTTCTCGGGCAGTCCATCTTCGCCGAGATCGTAGAGGGTCACCGCGCTGGCCTGGCCGCGCAGAAGATCGAGGCGCTCCATCTCGTGGATTCGTTTTCCTACGCGATACCAGACTCGCTCGTCTGAGGATCTGGGATTGAGGTTCTGATTCTTGATCTCGGTCCGTTTGAGAAAGGTTGCACGTTCGCTCGAGCGCGGGACAATTTCATTCGCAAGCAGGTGATCGACTGGCACCGCGAGTCCACATAACAGCCAGACCGGCGCGAGCACACGAAAGACTGGAATGCCACAGGCGCGCATACCCAAGAGTTCTCCATTCGCGCCTAGCAAGCTGATCGTGAGAGCGACGGCGATGAGAAGGGCCATTGGGACTACACGCGCGATCAGCACCGGCAGACGTGCGGCGTAGTACCTCCCGATTTCGGAAAAGTTTGCTCCATATCTATTGAACCATTTCAGATTGTCGAAAACATCGATGATGAGATAGGCCAGAGTCAGGCCAACGATGCAGAGTGCGACCATGCGTATGAACTGCGAGCTGACGTAGCGGGGAAGGGCGGCTCGCTTCATACGCACGCCAGGGCGCATGCGCCTGGCTTTTTCGAGCAATATGTTGGCGGTATGACTTCTGCCACGGTCGGATTCGGATGCGTGTCGGCCGGCGCGAAAGATCAGAATCAACGCAATCGTCGTCAAGACGAGATTCGGCAGCCAAACGATCGGGCCGATCAGCACACTCTCACTCTGGAGCATGCCCTCCGACAGCTGCACAAGCGCGTAGTAGGCGATGGCACCGATGATGCCCATCACCGTGCCTCCTGAACGCGATAGATTTCGTCGACTAAACGCCAATCCCATCGCGAGAAGCCCAAAGGGCAGGGCGGCCGCGCCGTGTGCGATCCGCCGATGTGCTTCGATCTCCCTGCGGCGGCCCGCATGAGGCCCGACCTTGTCACGTGCCTCGCGAACCAATTGAAGAAATGGAAGGGTAGAAACGACGTCGACGGGTACGCCTTTTTCGGCGTTGATCTCGGGGAGGGCGGACTCCATTCGGTCGAAGCGAAGCAGTGACGCTCGTTCGACATCGTTCGAAAGAATCATCCCATCTTCGAGAACGATCCGTTTGGCACCGACGTCACTCGTCAGGATCGCCCCGCGTTGCGAAAATACTGTTTCGTTCAGACTCGGCATGTAGAGCAATACACTGCCGAGTCGAGCTCCATCGTCCTCTACTTCACGGGCTTCGATTCGCCATCCGCCGAGATTCGTCGTCAGTCCGGCGCGCAATGCCAGGCCCGGCTTCTCAGTCGACAGGCGGATCATCTGATCGCGAACGGCGCGCTGGGCGGCCGGAGAAATAGCCACCGAAACCAGGATTGAAACCGCTGCCGCGGCGAGGGCAAAAATCAAGCCAGGGCGTGAGAGCTGGCGTGCAGAAAATCCGCTGGACTCCAGCGCGAGTAGCTCGCGATCCGCAGATAGGCGGCCGAGCCCGACTAGGGAGCCGACGAGAATTGCGAAGGGGAGCGTACGTCCGAGCGTTGGAATGAGCTGGAGGCCGGCGATCTGCGCGACCTCACTGGTGCTGAGCCCACGATTTACGATCAACTCTGCGTAGCCCAGCAGATCGGTCAACAGGACCACGAGCCCGAACGCCGCCATCGCGTAGAGCGAAGGCATCACCATTTCGGCGATCAGGTAGCGCGACAGCATCGGGCTCGAACGCGGGCGGGTCGGCCGTGCGTCAGTCGTGTTCAAAGGGATCCCCCCTCCCGCCGCGAGTTTCGCCCTCACGGGCGTTTCCGGCCACCGCTTCTGTGGCCGACTCGCGAGACGGGGCCATTTTGCTGCTCTTGGGTGAGAGCGGCGGGGCCAGGTGTGATAAATTGCGGCCGCTCCGCACAATCAGCGACCCGAGGGGTGCTTCGCGATGGATTCGATCTTCAAGAAGGTGAGCCGCGAGATTGCAGTTGCCCTGGCGTTCTTTCTGCCGGAGGCCCGACGAATACGCTTTGAACGATGGCTGCGCGGCCGCGAAGAGACACGTCGCCTGCGACGGGCGGATGTCGCGGTCGTCTCCTTTGGAAAGAGCGGTCGAACATGGTTGCGGGTCATGATTTCGCGCTACTACCAACTCGTCTACGGAATTCCGGACAGCGCGCTCCTCGGTTTCGATAACTACCATCGCCGGAACTCCAAGATCCCAAAGATCTTTTTTACCCACGACAATTACATCAAAGACTACACGGGCGAGTACGATTCGAAGGCCAGCTTCTACGGCAAGAAAGTCGTGTTGCTGGTTCGCAATCCGAAGGACATCGCGGTCTCACAGTTTTTCCAATGGCAGCATCGTATGCGTCCCGCGAAGAAAAAGCTGAATCAATATCCACCCCACGGTGCGAATGTTTCAGCGTTTGATTTCGTAATGGACCCGAATTGCGGGTTACCCGACATCATCGCGTATCTAAACCTTTGGGCTCGGGAAGCCAAGAATGTCGAAAGTCTCTTGATCGTGCGATACGAAGATATGCGCAGCGATCCGAACAAGACGCTTCGACGCGTGATGGAATTCGTCAACGATGATTCTGCGGATGCGTCTGCAGTCGACGGCGCTGTCGAATATTCGAGCGTCGAGAACATGCGAAAGCTCGAGGAAAAGAACGTGTTCTGGCTTGCCGGCGGTCGTATGAAGCCCGGCAAGAAGGGTGATCCGAACACCTACAAAGTTCGGCGCGCCAAGGTCGATGGCTACAAAGACTATTTCAACGATGCGGAAAGAGCCGAAATCGATGAACTCGTCAGTCATGATCTCTCAGCAACCTACGGATACGATTCGCCTCCCGAACCCGAACCCGATCGCGCCGCGACCGGCTAGTCGATCGCTTGACCGCGCCGCGTATCGGTTGCCTGGCCTGGGGATCTCTCGTCTGGGATCCACGAACGTTGCCCCGCGCGGGCACGTTTCGAGAGGATGGGCCCAAGCTTCCGGTCGAGTTTTCCCGCGTCGCCGTGGACGGGCGTGTGACGCTCGTCGTCGATCCGACGGCTCAGGCGGTGCCGACCTATTGGGTTCCGCTCGATGTCCAATCTCACACAGAGGCGGTCTTGGAACTCGGAGTTCGTGAGAAAATCGCGTCCGCTATGCGATCGAGGTGGATTGGCCGACAGGCCGTCGACGATCGTAGCCTCGATGCCGGAGATGTGGATCTGGTGGTTCGCGAGACGATCGCGGCCTGGCTCGTGAATCAGCCGCTCGATGCTGTTGTCTGGACTGCGCTTCCGCCGCGGGGACCCGATGGCGATCTGGAACGCCCCCAATTCGATCGCCTCCTCTCTCATCTGAAATCGCTCGAGGGGGCGGCGCGTGCCCGAGCGGAAGAATATATTCGTCGAACGCCGCGGCTGGTGAGGACGCGTCATCGAAAGCGTTTCGAAGAGATCCTTGGTTGGGTGCCGACGGTTGGAGGCCTCTGAGATGGAAATGCCCTCGGGTACGACGGATTGGCATTTTGTCACGCCTCAGTTGCCAGTCTCCGACGTGCGAGTAACGCAGGCCTACTATCGGGACCTGCTCGGGTTCAAGGTCGCTTGGATTTGGCAAGAGGAATATGGTGCGGTCTACAACGGGACAACGGAAATTTTCTTTATCCGGCAGGAGGGTGAGATCCAGCCTTCGTGCTCATTCGTTCGTGTCGAAAATGCGGACGAGTTAATGGCGGTCTACCGCGAACGGGGCGTGAAGATCGTCGAAGAGATCGCATCTCATCCCTACGGCATGCGCGAGTTCTCGATCGTTGACAATAATGGCCATCGCTTTCGGATTGGCCACAGTGTGGGACCTGTCGCGCCTCGAAAGGAGGAGAGTTCCTCATGACAATGCGAGATCGGAATCGCTCGAAATCCGGAGACGCGTCGGATCGCACTATCAAATCCAACCCCAATCCGGATGCCAAAGGCGGTGCTGTCGCGAGTGAGTCCGAAACGACTCCGGAGCGGATTCTCGATGTCGCCGAACGGCTCTTTGCCCAGAAGGGCTTTGCCGGTACGGCAGTTCGCGACATTGCGAGCGAAGCCGGACTGACTGCACCGAGCCTCTACAATCATTTCGAGGGAAAACAGGCGCTATACGAAGCGGTTCTCTCGCGCGGAGTTCAACCACTCGTTGATCTAATGGCGACTCTCTCCACGGAGGATGATGCTCAGGCTGGAGATCTTCTGGACGCGATCATGGATCACTTTGCGAGCCACCCTGATCTCGCAAAGTTGATTCAACACGAATCGCTGATCGGGGGCGCGAGTCTTTCTCAGATCGCGCAAGCTTGGCTCCGCCCCATCGTTGCAGAGGGAATGCAGGCGATGAGGCGCAACCCCGATTCGGTCTGGACGGACGAGGAACAGCCCTTCGCGATCGCCGCGTGGATTCACATGATCCTCGGACATTTCGCAATGGCGCCGCTCTTGCGGGAGCTATTCGATTTTGATCCGCTGGCGAAAGACCAGCTCGATCGACAGAAGCGCTTCTTGAAGCGCTATGCGCAGTTGATGATGCCGAGTGAGTCAAAACCCTAGGAGGAATGAGGTGGGCTCGTTTGGAAGGGCTCGCAATCAGCCCGTTGCCCCACCAGGTCGGCGCTTCTCGAGTTCTTCGATCGTTCGTGGCCAGTCCTTGCCGAGCAGCTTCGAAAGCGCGCGATCGGCGAGTACCCGTCCATCGGTCTGGCAGCCTGGGCAGTAGTTCACCTCGTTCTGGGCTCGAACGATTCGCTGCACGGGTGCGGCGCAGATCGGACAGGGCTCACGAAATTTTCCGTGCACGGCCATCTCGGGACGGAAGGCGGTGACTTTTTCGGGGAAGCGACCCCCCGCCTCTTTACGCAGGCGTACTGTCCATTCCTCGAGCACTTTGAGCGTCGCATCGAAGAGTCGCTGGACTTCTTCGTCGCTGAGTCGGTCGCTCATCTTCACGGGGGAGAGCCGTGCTCGATGGAGAATCTCATCTGAGTAGGCGTTTCCGATTCCGGAAAGAAGATGCGGGTCCGTTAGGGAGCGTTTGAGGGTGTGACGTTCCCGCGTGAGGGCGTCGCGAAACTCCGCGAGACTCGCGCTGAAGACGTCCAGACCGTTGGCGTCGAACTCAGCGAGGTTGGCGAGACCCTCGACTATATGTAGCGACGCGCGCTTCTTCGTACTTGCCTCGGTTAGAAGCAGGCTGCCTTCCGGGAAGTCGAAAGCGGCGTGGGCACGTTTGCGTGGAATCGCGACGCCCCGCTTCTTCCAGTGAAGCCGTCCTGCGATCATCAAGTGGAGGACCAGATAAAGTTCGCGGTCGAACTCGAATAGGATTCGCTTTCCGAGAAGACGAATTGCCTTGACGTCGAGTCCCTCGATCGCGGTTGGAGAAGGCGAGACGGATTTGAGTAACGAAACACTCTGAATGCGCATCGTTTCGAGCGGTTGGCCCTTCACGCGGGCCTCGAGGGCCTCGACGTAGATCGTCAGATCCGGGAGCTCGGGCAAGGGGCCGTTCTCCTGCAAAAGTTGCGACCGGCGATGGCCGCGACTCGAAAGGGTAGCAGCGAGTCCCATCGGAAAAGCGAGCCGTGTGCATGGAGTTGGCGAGACGCAGGGTATATTGGCACTCGAACGGATCAAAGGAGGGAGGGTCATTGAAGGGTGCAATCGCGACTGTTGACTTCTTCGCATCCAAGACGGTGGACGGCTCGATCACTTCCGACCGACTCAGTCTGGTGATCGCCGCACCAGAGCGAGCTCCGTCCGGCGATACCTGGCAATGTCGTGTGGCACTGGCCGATTTGGTTCGGCCGGAAACCGTGATCGGGCGGGACAGTTTCGAGGCACTCGCGCTGGCACTGACCCAGGCGCGTGTCTGGATTGGTCATCTCCGTACGCAAGGGCGGGTGTTAACTCGCGATCGGGCGGGTGAAATTCCGTTTGAATTCCCGTGAGGCGGCGTGCCCGCAGGGTTTTTGCGTCCGAGTTGCCGATGTGAAATCTGACGGTGATTCGATTAGACGGCGGAATTTTCTCCTCTTGCAATCTGGGGAATGGGGTATCGTGAGGACGGAGAAGAAGATGATCGAATCCCTGTTCACCTTGTATTGCGAAGACTGCGAAGTTTCCGGCCAACCGAGTCGTCTGTGGGTTCGCGCCGAGATCGAGATCTCGTCTGCGCGCGGTCCGGAGACTCAACATTATCTTGAGTGCATGAACTGCGGATTCCGCTTCAAGAGCTGTATGGAAGACCATATGGAAGCCGTCGACGAAGAGGAGTGGCGACGTTTCGTTGACGAAGCGACCGGGACCTCAGACCTCCGATCCCCTGTGCGCTAAGCCCAATTGCAATTCAGAGTTGCAATTCACAGTCGCACTTCAGAATCGCTAGGCGGAGGCGTGCGGGATGGATCGGCCTGATCGGGACATGGCCCGGATCGCGATCGAAAACCTTCTCTTTACC
>JAQBEG010000187.1:0-6696 GCA_032123985.1 Deltaproteobacteria bacterium | reverse complement strand
GCGCGGATGGGCAGCATCGGCTGCGTAATCGGAAACGGCCCCATCCACACCAGGCCGAAAACCCGTCCAGGTTTCCGCTGCAGGATCATTAGGCTGAACGAAGAGAGTGAAGTCCGGCCCTTCTCGCGTTGAGAGGGTCGCGACCGCGTCCGGGTGGTCGAAGCCGGTCAGGTACCAGAAGTCGCTGTCCTGTCGGAAAGGATATTCGGTGTCGGCCGAGCGCACGGCGAGGCGCGCGCCTACGAAGACCATGACGGCGTCGGGACCCATCGCATCAAGCAGCTGCTGACGCCGTTCAGCGAACACGGTGTCAGTCTATCCCATTGCAGAATTCAGCGTGTGCAGGTCTGCGTATCGATGGTCTGGCTCGAACCCCATGGGCCGGCGAACACTCAAAATATCTACGCTGCAAACTTTGATTGCAGGAACACGATGCGGCAGATGGGATCAAGAGCCCGATTTTATTCACGAAAGCCAGACTTCGATTGTTGGTCCGCCGGTTTTCGGCCACCGGCTGCTTCTCAAGGCGGCACCCTGATCGTGGCGTTTGATTCTGGCATCATTTGAAAATATCAATTGAAATCAAGGCCTTAATAAATCGTTTGTAATTTCTATGTTTTTGGCACGCATCGTGCTTAGGATGAGGTCAGAACGATTTGGAAACTGGCTGGCCTAAGCGGTTAAACACGGGCGCGTTCGTTTGGGCCGGCCAGTCATCCATACCCGGGGAGTGGGTTTCCTTCAAGGCGTTTTCCCCCAGACTGCACCTCACCCGAACTCAGTCCCCGGGTTTCCAGATCGCCCTCGCCCCCCTCTCAGCCGAGTTGGATTCATTCGCCAGTTTGTGGGGATCCTGCGGACTTTGAGCCCGCCTTCACGGATGAAGAGCCGCCGCGACCCCGACTCTGTCGTTTGGGTCGGTTTTCTTGTTGCCCCTCGGTATTGGCCTCCTCGGTCGCGTCGCTCTCGGTGGTATGACGTTCGAGTACGCCGATGATTTCGGATGCAAACTCTCGGACGAACCAACACTTGAGTTCGGGCAATGCCTTCATGTCTTCAGCGCTTTCCGGGTTGGCCCAGGCGATCGATTCGAGCGCTGAATTCGGGCAGAGAACTCCGGGATCGAGCTTGAGGGCTTCGGCTCTAGGCCCCCGCCAATCCTTGAGCGAGGAGAGGCGTTTCTCGGTGCGTTTGTCCATGCGCCGACGGACGGTCGTTTCGAGCTTCGGGATTGGACCGTGGGGTTTGCGCAGCCCCCTCTTCACCGAGGCAACCAAATCCTTCCCGAGTCGTTTCAAGATGAGATCGGTAATACCCTTGATCTCCGCCAGAGCGTCGAGATCCGTCGCGTGAGAGCGGCTGATCTCGAGAAGCGTTCGATTGCCTAGCACCTTGAAGGGTGGTCGATCGATCTCGCGGGCACGCTTGTCTCGCAGTAGGAAGAGTTCTCGCAATACCGCCAGGTCAACGGGGTCCATTCCGCGAGCGCCCTTGATTCTAAGGTATCCGAGCTTGTCGAATTCGCGATCCGGCCAGCGTCGGCCGCATAGCGTTTCGAAATCATCGACCGCCCAGTTTAGACGACCGGCCTTGTTGAGTTCTTTTTCGAGTTTCTCGGCAAGCTTGATCAGGTAGAGAACGTCTGACGCGGCATAACTGAGTTGATCTTCTGAAAGTGGACGTCTGGACCAATCTGACCGTTGTTCTTCCTTCGGAAGGACGACGCCGAAGTGTCTTTCGACCAGCGCGGCGAGGCCGATCGCTGGATACCCGAGGAGTTGCGCGCAGACCATCGTGTCGAAGAGATTGGTGAACTCGAAATCGCAGTCTCGCTTGAGTACGTAGATGTCGTATTCAGCGGCATGGAACAAGACGCGAACCTTTGGTGAGGCAAAGACCGGCGCGAGCGCCGCGAGCGCTTCGGGGCCTTCGATTTCCAGCGGATCGACGAGCCAGCACTTCTTTCGGGTCGCGATCTGAATCAAACAGACCTTGTCGAAATAGTGGTAGAAACTGTCGGCTTCGGTATCGAAGGCGACGACCTCTTCTCGCATCAATTCTTTTGCGATTTTCTCGAGCTCGGATCTCTGTGTGACGATTTCGAAGGTCGACAATTCCATCTCGCTGGATGGGCGGGACTAGGTCCAGCGCCCCCCTTGCAACGCGCGACCCGAATCGGTCGGCCGCTGCCTCTTGGATCCTTGCATGCCGACCGCCTGTGGCAGCACGCCGTAACCGGTAGGGGGACTTTGAGTCGCCGAGGGGTGACGTCTGGCGGGCAATCTAGCCGACGCGCCGCTTTGCCGAAACCCGCCAGAATCCCGGCCGACCAGCCGGCGGACTGCCACAGGCGTCGCTGAGTCGGTCCACCCTACGGCAGGGTCGAGAAGTGGCGGCTGACGCCGCCTTCGCGGTATCGACTGGGCCATGGCGCGATTATCGACGGCCTTTTCTCACGCGATCGATGCAAAAGCGGCCGCCAAGGAACTGGCAGCCAGCATCAATCAGGGGTTGGATGGGGCGGAACGGCTCGCGGGAGGCCTCATTCTGGCGACGGCGGCCGCGGGAAAAGGCGCGATGGAGGTGGTCCGACTTCTCGCTGACGGTTGGCCCAGTGCCAGCCTGTTTGGCACGAGCTTCGAGGGCGTGCTGGCGGAGGGCCGGATCTTTCGCGACGAGCCGGCCTATGCCTTGCTCGCCTGGCCAGAGGGCCCGTATGAGCCGGTTCCACTCGTCTTTCCGCCTGGGGGACAGGATGCGGCCCATATTGCCGACGAGATCCTGGACGCATCGGGCCGTCAGGAACTGGCTCGTGGTGACCTGATTTTGCTATTTCCGGACGCCCTCGCCTGCGTCCAGCTCGACCAACTGCTAGCTGATCTCGGTCCACTTCTGGGGCAGGCAAGCCTGGCAGGTGCAGCTGCAACGGGCGTCGATGGTCATCCGGCCGAGGCCTTCTTTGCAGATGAATCGCAGGTTGGCGCCCTGATGGGGCTGTTTCTGCCAGACATTCCGATTGGTGGCGCGTCACGTGTTCGATGTGCGGGCGCCAGTCGCGCGGCGAGCCCGTGGCTCGAGATCACGTCTTGCCGCTCGCATTGGGTCGACGCTCTAGAAGGCGAGCCACCACTCGACTGGGTTCGCCGACAGTTGGGCCTCGAGCATGACTCGCCGATCGAGCCTCATCTGGACCAATTGCTGACGAGGATTCAGCGCCGCGGTGCCGGCGGTGTGGAGGATCGGATCGTTGATTATGAGGAGCGCTACGTCGTCGGCGTGGACGAGCGACGCGGCTCCTTTTCGCTGCCCGGTACGTTTCGCCGCGGAGATTATCTGGCGCTCGCTCTTCCCGACCCCAATTGGGCTCGTGAAACGCTGCGCGCCTCGATTGACGAGCTGCCGGAGACAGCGCTGATCCTCCAATTCGCCTGTCGTGCGAGAGACGAAGCCTTCTACGGCGATCCGGATCTCGAAAGCGCGTTGGTTGCCCACCATGTCTCCGCTCGGCAAGTCCTCGGAACGGTTTCCCCCTTTCAGTTCGCCATGAGGGATGGAGGCGCCTGCCGGCTGGTTGTCCATTCGACCGTTCTGGCGGCACTCGGAGATCAACAAACTTGAAATAGAATGTTCCATATATTGGAAAATGATTCTATTATATGGACCAATTTCGATGGAGGGAATCATGGCGGGTGCAGCGACGGTCGAGAAGGCGCTTGATGTTCTGTTCCATCTTCATGATGCCCAAACAGCGCTTGGTTTGAGTGAGATTGGCCGCGCGCTGGATCTTCCCAAATCGAGCTGCCACCGCCTGCTTACGTCCCTGGTAGATCGTGAAATGGTGGAGCGAGACGACGTTGGCCACTACCGACCTGGGTTGGCGCTCTTGTCGTTGGGAATTGGCGCTCAGGGTCGCGAGCCAGTCGTCGCGGCGGCTCGCCCAATCCTAGAGGCCGAGGTCAGGGCGCTCGGAGAGACGGTGTTTGTCGTGGGCATGCGACGCGGGCAGCTGCGAGTCCTTGATAAACTGGAAGGCTCGGGCTTTCTGCGCGCCGCGCCTGGCGTAGGTGACGTGATTCCGATTGACGTGACTGCGGTCGGCAAGCTCTATCGCGTGTTTGGGGATCGAGTCGGGTTCGAACTCGAAACCGCCGTCGCCTCGGATTCGTTCGGAGAAGATGAAGTGCTGCGGAGTGGTTATGCCACCAATCGCGACGCGTGGATCGAGGGTCTATCGGTGCTCGCCGTTCCGATCTGGCAGCAGGAGGGCGGATCGACCCGCAGGTTGGTGGCGACGTTGGCGCTCGCGGCGGCCTCGGCGCGATTCGACGCACTGGGCGAGGAAGCGGTCGCGCGGAGGCTTCTCGCTGCGGCCGACGAAATCGCTGGAAGATTGGGCATCGGGGAGCGACCCCATCGACGGGATCGGCGGGGTCGTTCCGTGCCTCGTTCAGGAGGAAATCGATGATGAACAGCGAAGAAGAAATTGCCTGGGTCGACGGCAAGATCATTCCAGCCCGAGATGCACGTATCTCGGTTCTCGATCACGGCTTTCTCTTTGGCGATGGCGTGTTCGAGGGAATCCGAGTCACGCCCGCTGGAATCTTTCGATTCGATGATCATATGAAACGACTCGCGACCGCGATGCGTGCGGTGGGCATCGAGGTCGAAGGTGGAATGGACCGCGTTCGGGAAGTCGCACGGGAAACGACGCGAGCCTGGGGTGCCCGGGAGGGCTACCTGCGTCTGATCGTGAGTCGAGGCGTCGGTGCGCTCGGACTCGATCCGGCGAGTTGCGGACAGCCGGCGATCGTTTGCATCGCGGCCGGTGCTGTCCGTCTGCCTCCCGAAAAAGAGGCCACCGGTGTTGATCTCATCACCTCGAGTCTCCGCCGACCGGCAGGAGATGTCCTCGATCCTCGCGTCAAGAGCCTCAACTACCTGAACAATGTACTCGCGAAACGCGAGGCGAATCTGCGTGGGGCCGACGACGCGCTCGTCTTGAACGCCCACGGGCTTGTCGCGGAAGCTTCCGCGGCCAACATTTTCGCATTGACCGGCGATCGACTCGACACCCCACCGGTGACGGACGGCGCGCTCGAAGGCATCACACGTCGGACCGTGCTCGAGATAGGCGATGAGCTTGGACTCGAGACGCGCGAGCGAAGCCTCGGTCGATTTGACCTGTTCGCATCCGACTCCGTCTTCTTTACGGGAACGCGAGCGGGACTCGTCCCGGTCGCGTCGCTCGATGGATCGGCGATCGAACAACTTGCCCGACCTCGCGTTCAGGAGATCCAGGCGATTTTTCGAGAACGCCTGCTCGAGCTTTCCGTTCCGGTCGACTGAGCGCGAAGTAAAGGGATCAGCGACGAGAGGCGCTATGGTTCCCCAACCCCGAAACGAGGAGAATTGCGTGCGCTGGTCCAGCGCTTTCATTCCCACCCTGCGCGACGATCCTGCCGACGCGGAAGCGGTCTCGCATAAGCTGCTCGTGCGTGCGGGCTTCATGCGTCAGCTCATGGCAGGCCATTATTCGCTGACTCCGCTCGGCTTTCGTGTGTTGCGCAAAATCGAGGCGATCGTTCGCGAGGAGATGGAGAGAATCGGAGCACAGGAATTCCGTCTGCCCTGTATGCATCCGAGGGAAATTTGGGAGAAGTCAGGCCGCTGGGATTCCGTGGGCGAAGAGATGTTTCGACTGAGCGATCGGAAGGGTGCCGATTTGGCGCTTGGGATGACGCACGAAGAGATTTTCGCGTTCCATGCTACCGAGCTTCGTTCCTATAAGTCGCTTCCGCAAATCTGGTATCAGTTCCAATCGAAATTTCGCGACGAAGCTCGTCCCAAGAGTGGACTGCTACGAGTGCGCGAATTCACAATGAAGGATTCCTACTCGTTCGACATCGATGAAGCGGGGTTGGATCTGTCGTTCAATCGACATCTCGAAGCGTATCGAAAAATATTCAAGCGCTTTGGATTTGATGTGGTCGCGGTCGAAGCCTCCTCGGGTTTGATGGGTGGCGATCAATCGATCGAGTTCATGCTGAAAAGCGATGCGGGTGAGGACTGGGTCGCGCATTGCGAGCAATGTGGATATGCCGCGAACGTGGAGAAAGCCCAGAGCATTCTGCCCAGCGTCGACGACGACGGGGGCTTGTTGCAACCCGAAAAATTCCCGACGCCTGGGATCAAGACGATCGCGGATCTCGCGAAGATGACGGGGGGAGCGGAGGCAATCCGTCAGATCAAGACCCTCGTTTACGTAGTTGACGGCAAGACGATTTTGATTCTCCTGCGAGGCGATCACAAGCTTGCGGAGCAGAAGCTCATCGAACAAATCGAAGCAGAGCAATTGCGTCCGGCCGAACCCGAAGAGGTCAAGGCTGCGCTTGGTGCATCGCCCGGAAGTCTCGGAGCGGTCGGACGGGGAGATCTTTTCATTCTTGCCGACGAGGCATTGCGAGGACGCGGCGACATGGTGACCGGTGCGAACGAAGATGGCTTTCATCTTCGTGGCGTCGACATCGAACGCGATATCGACGTGAAGGCTTGGTTGGACTTGCGCGAGGTGACGACGGGAGAAAGCTGTCCGATGTGTCACGGGACCCGACGGCGCGACGGCACGCATTGCCACCGAAGACGCGTCTCGTATTCGTCGAATGCTCGAAACCACTGTCCTCGCCCTGCTCGAGCGCG
>JAQBEG010000186.1:0-2647 GCA_032123985.1 Deltaproteobacteria bacterium | reverse complement strand
CAGCAGCTCTCAGAGGCCACAGGCAAGATCAAGTCGATCGAGGACCTCTCCCGCTACCCGGATTGGACCATGCAGATGGCCAACTGCCCCGCGGTCATCACCTGCACGGACGTGATGGCCGACGAGCACCCCGAGCTCGTGATCGCCTACATGAAGGCCATGATCAAGGTTGGGCGCTGGGCCAACGAGAACAAGCATGCCGCAGGAGCGATCCTCAACCGGCAGACGTTCTACCGGGACGCGGAGGACACGTACCAGGGCATCAAGCACGTCGACATGGTGCCGAGCCTGTGTGCGCAGAACATGCAATTCATCAAGATCGGTAAGGACTTCATGGTCAGCCACGGCTACATCAAGAACGACTTCGACGTGGACGAATGGGCGGCGCCGCAATTCCTGGAGCAGGCAGCTGCGGAAGTGCTGAAGGAGGAATGGGAGAGAAGGAGCTGGAGCAAGCTTCCTGCCAGGGGCGGACTCGAAGCGAAAGGTACACGGCTCGGGTAGTAGGCATACAAGGATACGAATCGTGAAGGTGATCATCGTGGGCGGAGTGGCGGGCGGCGCATCGTGCACGGCGCGGTTGCGAAGACTGGACGAGAAGGCCGAGATCCTGATGGTGGAGCGCGGCCCCTACGTTTCGTACGCGAACTGTGGCCTTCCCTACCACGTAGGCGGCGTGATTCCCAAGGAGTCGAGCCTCCTGGTGGCGTTGGAGGAGATGTTTCGCAGCGTCTTCGGGATCGACGTGCGGACGAACTGCGAAGCGATCTCCGTCTCAGCCGACAAGAAAACCGTCGACCTCCGGAACGTCGAGACCGGCGAGGTGACGACCGAGTCCTACGACAAGCTCGTCCTGTCGCCCGCGGCGCGCCTTCGGTCCATCCGAACCTACCCGGGATCGATCTGCCCCGGATCTTCCAGGTCCGAACCGTGCCCGACGCGCGGACGATTCGCGAATGGATCGGGGGCGGTACCACCTTCCTGGCCGGGATGGCCAACTACTCCGGCATCCAGATGGTCAAGCCCGTTCGACGTGCCGTCGTGGTGGGCGGTGGGTTCATCGGCCTCGAAATGGCGGAGAACCTGATTCATCTCGATTTCGAAGTCACGGTCATTCAAAAGCCCGACCAGCTTCTGGGCCCGATCGACCGCGAGGTCGCGCGCCTCGTGGAGCACCATGTGGAGCGGCACGGCGTCGACCTCGTGCTCAACGACGGCGTCGCGGGATTCGCGCCGATGGCAGGCGGCGCGATCGAAGTCAAGACGACATCCGGGAAGAGGTTTCCGGCCGACATCGTGATCCTTGCGATCGGAGTTCGGCCCGATACGACGCTCGCGAACTCGGCGGGGCTGGAGATCGGTGAACGCGGCGGGATTCGTGTCGACGACCCCATGCGCACGAGCAACCCCGACATCTTCGCCGTGGGCGATGCGATCGAAGTAAAGGACTTCGTGACTGGCGAATGGGGTTTCGTGGCCCTGGCGCGGCCGGCGAATCGGCAGGGGCAGATCGCCGCCGACGTGATTGCGGGTCGGGAATCCCGTTATCGCGGAACCCAGGGGACCGCGATAATCGGGCTCTTCGGCGGCGCGGTGGCCTGGACCGGCGTCAGCGAGAAGGCACTCGCGAGAGCCGGCGACTCCGACTACGAGAAGATCCATCTCTTTCCGAACTCGCACGCCGGGTACTACCCGGGCGCCAAGATGATCGGATTGAAGGTCCTTTTTCGTAAGAGCAATGGGCGACTCCTCGGGGCGCAGGCTCTCGGGATAGACGGACAGGCCGTGGACAAGCGGATCAGCGCGCTGGCCATGGCGATCCAGATGGACGCGACGGTCTACGACCTCTAAGAAGCCGATCATTGTTATGCACCACAGTTTGGTAGCGCGAAGCATCCGGTGAGCTTCGCCGGAATGGTCGCGGCCGATGTTCTCAATGGAGACATGCCGGTCGTTCACTGGGACGCCGCGGAGGAGGGCTTCCTGCTCGACGTGCGTCAGCCCGTGGAGAGCGTGCAGGGGGCGACGAACATTCCGCTGGGCGAGCTTCCTCGCGACTGCGAGATCCACGTGATATGCCGTTCAGGGCAGCGTGCCTATTACGCGACGCGCATCTTGCTGCAGAATGGGTTCAAGACACGGAACGTATCTGGGGGCATGCTGTCGCGGGCGATGCAATCGGACCCGATCTCCGCAGCCTCAGCGGCCGCGCCACGCTGATTACGTCGATGCGACCGGACAAGAAGAATGGCCAGGCCGACGTGTGCTCGTTGAGCCTCTTCCTTGAAGAAATCCGTCACAACCCGCTGCTCTGGCTGTTGGTGTTGGTACCTGGGGTATTCGCCGCCGAAAAGCTCCGGCCCGGATCTCACTCGCTGCTCTTCGTACTGTCCATCCTGGCAATCGTACTCCCTGGCGGCGCTGCTGAGTCGTGCCACGGAATCCGCGGCGGCCAAGACCGGTGATGCGGTCGGCGGATTGCTCAATGCGACTCTGGGCAATCTGACCGAGCTGGTCATCGCCTTGACCGCATTGCGCGCCGGGGAGTACATGCTCGTGAAGGCGTCGATCGCCGGCGCGATCGACACCATTACCCTGTTCATGTTGGGCGCGTCGTTTCTGCTCGGCGGTCGGCAAGGACTCGGTA
>JAQBEG010000185.1:0-6034 GCA_032123985.1 Deltaproteobacteria bacterium | reverse complement strand
GTCAGGAGACGCAGCTCCGCGATCTACTTAGTAGCCGATCGTCCGGGCGGCGATTCGATCAATCACCGAGAACGGGCAGCACGACGAGGAAGGTCAGTGCAGTGATCACGATGATGCCGATCAGATTCAGCCAGAGCCCGGTGTGGGTTCTCAATATCGGTCCGTCCCGGAATCATTGGGCTGGCTGCCTGCTCTCGAGCGATCCACGCTCGACAGCGATGGTATTCCAGATCCAGACGAAGAATCAGCATCCCTCCCAATCATTCGACGATGATCTTCATTGTCGAGCGGGCGCTCTTCAGTGCCGACATCAACGCCTTGCGCGTGGGCGCCGCAAAGAGCGCACGCCCGACATCCTGGCCGACGCCCAGGCGTTCCGTGACGACGTCGCCAGGCGTCACCTTGAGCTTCAGATCTCGGACCTCCGGCATCGCGCGCATCGCGTCTTCGCCAGCCACGCGAGCCACCTTGCCGGGGCCAGGATGCATCACCCATCCCGCCGCGTAGGCGACTCGCTTTTCGGGGAAGCGCACCTCGCGTTCCAGCTCGACACCGACGAAGGCCTCCCATGCGTCGAATCCCCATGCGAGGGACATCGTCTCCATGATGTAACCGCCAGGGGGCCGCAACGCGACCTCTCCAAAGAGCGGTCCGTCGTCGGTGAGGTAGACCTCCAGATGCGTCACGCCCCACGTGATGCGCATGGCCTTGATGACCTTGCGGTTGAGCTGGCGAACGGCCTCGAGTTCGGCGGCCCGAATGCGCGCGGGGATCAAGTTCACACCGCCGGTCTCGAGGTAGCTGGTGAAGTTCTCGAATACGATCTTTCCATCGACGACGAACGACTCGACGGACATTTCCTTCGCATTGACGAATCGTTCGACCAACAGATCGCGTCGAGGCGCGCGGGCGAGCGAGGCTTGAAGGGTTGGCTCGTCTCGCGCGAAGCTGATGCCGCGTCCCCCGCTCGATGCACGCGCCTTGACGACGACGGGCGTACCGAGGTCGCGCAGGACCGCCGCGGGTTCGCGCACCTCTCGAGCATCGAGAAAGGGCGTCATTGGGATGTCGTGCGAGCGGAGATGGCGCTTCATCGTCAACTTGTCGTGACATCGAAGTGCAATGGCAAATGGAGCGGTCCTCGCGCCGAGTGCGCGTCGCGCCCAGGCTGCCGGGATGACGGCCGCCTCTGTCCCCGCGATGACGTGCGTGAAGCTGCCGGGCAGAGCCCGCACGGCGGCCTCGAACTCTTCACGCGCCGCTAGAAACGGATCGGCCTTGGGCCAGGTAACCGCCTCCACGCGGAGGCGACGCAGCGCTCGCGTGAGTCCGGTACGCGCGCCAAGGACAAGGACTCGTTCGGTCATCACAAAACCCCACACCCTCGACCCATCGAGACGAACGCGCGAGCCATGCACCCATGGTCCTCGGCATTCGATACGACGGATTGCAAGGATTCCGGCTCCCTAGCCCTCATAAGTGTCCTGGCCACTCCAGCCTCAAGCGAATCGTCTGGTCCGCCGATTTCGATGCAGAGCGATTTGGGGATGTATTCATGAAATCACCGTCTATCAAGGGAATCGCGATCACTGCGCTGGTCGACGATGTGATTGCGTACCGTGACCGTAGTCCCGAATGTCAGCGAAAGGTCGAAACTCAGGTCAACACTGCCGGACTCGAAATTCTCGAACAAAAGACAGAACCGTTTCAATGGTATCCGATAACCGGGTACCAGAGCCTGACGCAGTTTCTGTGGGAGACCGAGGGCAACCGCTCTATCGACTATCTGCGCAATCGGGGGGCGGGTTCGGCGGAACGCGTCCTGGCTCTGGGCAACTACCAACAGATTTCCTTCCTGCGTGAGCGATACAACCCGGAAGATCACGCGGCGTTCGCGAGTGAGCTCGCACTTGTCGTGTCGCTCCAGGCAACTTTCTTTAACTTCACGACATGGAGTGTCACCCAGGATCCTGATCACGAAAACCGGCTGCAGATCGAGATCCGCGATGCGTTCGACTTTCCGGAAGAACTCTGCCACACGACGGCCGGTTTCGTGACGCGACTTGGGGTCGAAGTTCGTTCCGGCGGCCTCCAGTGGAACCCGGAGCGCCCACGCAGAGACCTTGTCGTGCTCCGAATGGACCGGGCTTCGAAAATGGATAACGACGGTTCAGCGACTCGCGCGCTCGACCCTGTCAAGGAGTAGTAGGGATTCAGGCCGTCTGACAGACGGCGGTCACCATGTCGATCAGGCTCGGCGGGACGCGGCACCGTCGGCGCAGGAAACCCGACACGTCGACCGCAGGTCGATGCGCGTCGATCCGGACTCGCGATGGCCGCAATAGAACGCGACCCCCTTGCATCCGAGGCTCCGCGCCTTCTGGATCCAGTCCACCACGGCATCGGGAGACGGAGATGCGCGGGGATCGAGCTGTACCGTCTTCGAGACCGCGCCGTCGACGTGTCGCTGCGCCGTCGCCTGCATGGCGATCTGATCTTCGGCCGAGATCTCCCAGGCCTGGCGAAGTAGTGCGCGATCGTCTGCAGCGAGGCCGGGCAGGGCCGCGTATCCGGCGCCCGCGGCGAGCGCATCGAGGACAGGACCGGGATCGACCCGTCGGCGCTCGAGCCATCGCAACAGCCAGGGGTCCGTCCAGCTCAGCGTGCCGGTGTCCGTCGACAATTCGACGCGGGCGTCGAAGAAGGGTTCGATGCCCGCTGAGCAACCGGCGAGCAGTCGCAGCGTACCCGTCGGCGCGAAGGCGCGGGTCGTTGCATGGCGTTGCCTCGGATTCCCTCGGCACGCGGGATAGGCCCCGCGCTCTTCGCCCAGGGCGCGCGTCGCCGCATCGGTTTCCCGCGCGATGAAGCCCAGGACCTCTGCGGAGAGCGCGCGCCCTGCCTCGCTGTCGTAGTGCACGTCATGCAGCAGCAGAAAGTCGGCGAGACCCATCACACCGAGACCGATCTTCCGGGTTCGCAACGAGGCACGCTCGATCTGCTCATCGGGCCAGAGATTCACGGTCAGCGCATCGTCGAGAAAACGCACCGCGTCCCACACGACGCGCGCCAGCCCGTCCTCGTCCAGGCTGCCATCGGAATCGACGAAGGCGGGCAAATGCAACGAGCCCAGCACGCAGCTCTCGTCGAAGAGAAGGGGTTGTTCGCCGCACGGATTGGTCGCGCGTAGAGCGCCCAACGCGGGTGTCGGATTGTCGATCTCCATCCGATCCCGAAAGAGCAGAGTCGGGTTTCCGCTGGCGAGAATGCTCTCGGCGATCTCCGTGAGAAGGGTGCGCGCACTGATCTGGGCGCTTTCCCCGTGCGGGTGGGAGAGCATCCAGACGTCGTCGCTACGGCCCGCGCGGAGTAGCCAATCGCTCACGCTCACGGCCATACCAAGCTGGGGAAAGCGCTCCGGAGCATCGCGTCGCGCGCGTACGAAGTCGACGATGTCGGGGTGGTCATCCCGAAGGATCGCGAGATGGGCGCCGCTTCGGCGACCGGCCAACGCCATGCTGTGGGCCGAATGCGCGAAGAGTTCACAGAAAGCGACGGGGCCTGGTGTGTGGCCCCCGGATCGAGTGATCGGCGTGCCCCGCGGCCGCAGAGCAGAGAATTCGATCCCGACGCCGCCGGAGCCCTGCTGGATCAGGGCCGCGCGGCGGAGCGTGCCGTAGATCGACTCGAGCGTGTCGTCGACTTCGAGCGCAAAACAGGCTGCGAGTTGTCCGCCGCGACTAGCATTGGCGAGCGTCGGCACGCTCGGGAGGAAACGTCGCTCCGCGATCGAACTGGCGAAGCGCTCCGCCCACTTGCTTCGTTCGTCCACTACCTCGGCTTCGGCGACGGCTCGACCGACGCGTTCGGCGACATCGGCGAGCGTGGTCTCACCGGGCCCAGTGACCTGGGCCTCGAGGAGCGCGCGTTGGGCCGGCTGATCCTTTGCGTTCGCCATGGATCGTTCCGCAGCAATTGCCATGCCCACGCGGGGATCTCACAGGCGGCGAATTTTCGATTGCGGGCGGGTCGAGCCGGCTGAACTGGGACGAGACGACTCGACTGGGGTCTTTCAGGATATGCACGTGTGAGGCTTCAAGCGTTCCTGGCGCCGAGCAGGGCCCTGCCGGAGGACGCCAGCGATCGATCGAGAAACGCGGCGTGAATTCTCGGTTCGAGTCGTTTTGCGTCACATTGGTCGACCGGGCGGGACGCTCGACCTCGTAGCCACGATTCCATCGGCATTGCTCTTGCACAGGAAAGCGTGGGCAGGCAGGGCATTTCAGCCACGTCATCCCGGGGGCAGGGGGTTTACGCCATGAACTCGAATGTGTATCGCTGGGATCTCAGGCCCGAAGCGGGTCTCGTCATTGAATTGAGGGTCACCGCGGAGAGTGTCTCGGTTGCGCGTCGCGAGGTCCGCCGTTTTCTCTCCGAGCACGACGGCGACATGTGGGTCGTGGAAGGGGTAGCTCGAGAGGCCAGCCATGCGCCGCACCTGCTCGTCGGCATGTCCCGGCCGCCGCAGGTCATGTCGGTCTGACCTGCGTGCCCAGCAAAAAAGAGCGGGGCCGGGAGCGTGAGCGGCAGGCGATGGTCGCTCGCGTTTCGGAGCATTTCACGGAGACGGGCGCCGTCACGAGCTTGTCCGATCTCGACGATCGTGTTCGCGACGCCCTGCTCCGCATCGAACGACACCGATTCGTGACGGCGACGTATGCGGGTCTCGCCTATGCCGACTCGGCTCTCCCGATCGGATACCGCCAGACGATCTCCCAACCCTTCATCGTTGCCTTGATGGTGCAACTGGCCCGGGTCTGCGAAGGCATGCGCGTGCTCGAAGTGGGTACGGGTTCAGGCTATCAAGCGGCCGTGCTGTCCGAGATTGCGAATGAGGTCTACTCGATCGAGCGGGTTCCGGAGCTCGCCGAGCGTTCGAAGGCGACCCTCGAGGAAACAGGTCATTCGAACGTCCACGTGCGATGTGCGGACGGATTCGAGGGCTGGCCGGAAGCAGCGCCCTTCGATGCCATTCTCGTCACGGCCTGTGCCGGCGAGATCCCGCCACCACTGATCGATCAGCTCGTCGTGGGCGGACGCCTCGTCGTACCCGTCGGTCGGCCGAATGCCTATCAGGAACTGCAGGTGATCGAGAAGACGCGCGACGGTGAGTACACCCTCGAGCACGGGCTTCCCGTGATGTTCGTACCGCTCGTTCACACTGAGAGCGCGTCGGACCCTCAGCCCTCCTGAAGCCGGCGATGAATTCCGCAACGCCCTCGCGACTTCCGTGAGCGAGTCCCCTCCGGGTCCCGGCAACGGGCGCGTCCCTCTGGCACGGGTCGTGCAATGAGATTTTCGCGGGAGCCTGACTTCGAATCGGGAATCTGGGGAAGGATTTGGACGTGCTCGTCGAGGATTTCATGATTGCGAACCCTTTCTGTGTCGAGCCCGAGGCTTCGGTTCAGAACGCCTTCGATTTGATGGTCGACGAGGGCATCTACCATCTGCCCGTCGTCGACACTCATCGCTACGTCGTCGGAGTCGTTTCGATTGGCGATCTGGCAGCGGCCCTACGGACACCGGTCGGCCAGAACGATGCCCGAGAAGAGGGGGATCGCCTCGCGACGAGCGAGGCGATGGTCAGCCAGGCGATGGTCAGCCAGGCGATGTCGTTCAGTCCCGTCGTCGTGTTTGCAAGCACGACGGTGGAGGAAGCGGGCCGCCGCATGGTCCGCGACGCGATTGGGTGTCTCCCGGTCGTGGATGAGCACGGGCGGCTCGAGGGGATCGTTTCGGAGGCGGATATCCTGGAGGCCTACGCTTGCGACGCATCCAGTCGCGCGGTCGATCCGCTTTCACGCGCCGAAGTCGCGGGCAATCGGCTCGTTCAGGCGCTTCGAGACGAAGGGGAGCGACTTGTTCGATCGCTTCCGCTCTATGACCAGATCGGACCGCAGCTTGCCATCGCGCGACTGCAATCGATCGAAGACGCCATCGCACGGTCCGAACGCGGAGAACTTCACGTCTGCGC
>JAQBEG010000184.1:0-2568 GCA_032123985.1 Deltaproteobacteria bacterium | reverse complement strand
CTGATCGCGTGCAACATCCTGAATTGGATGTTCGAACTTGGCAGGCCAAAGTCCTTCGCCATGGAGTAGCCGGTTAGTGCGGCAGAGCTGACTTTCGCGCCGCTGTCGGATTCATGCACCAACGCCCGGCCGCTGTCCTTTTCACACTCCCGGAGGGGGCTCGCTGGTCGGGCACCCTGTGCGACGAGCTCGCGCAAGTCGAACTCTGGCTTACCCGGCGAACGAAACAGGAGCTCTTCGAAGCCTGGTACGTGTTCGCAGCCGAGGGGGCGTACGTGATCCTCGTGGCGCGAGCGGGGTGGGCTTCATCGACGGCGCGCAAGCCGAGAACCAGAATGCGGCGTGCCCTCGTAACGCGGCAGGACTAGGCGTAGTGTTGGCGCATCTGAGTCGCGAGCTACGCCCTCGGTCGATCCTAAGAACCGCCGCTTCAGCTAGAACATCATCGAGAGCCTGATCGGTAACCGGAAGAAGGAGAACGATATATGAGACGATTATGGTGCGTCGTGGGCCTACTAGTGATTGCGGGTTCGGCGCTCGCCCAGAGCAGCGCTCCCCGTGTCGAGCGCGTACTGACCCAGAAGGAACAGGAGGCCCTGACGCCCAACGGAGTGTTGCAGCTCTTGAAAGACGGCAACCAGCGCTTCGTATCGGGATCGGTCACGGCCCGCGATCACTCCGCGCAGGTTCGGGACGCGGCAGGCGGACAGTTTCCCAAGGCGATGATCCTCTCGTGCGTCGATTCGCGGATTCCCGTAGAGGACGTGTTCGACCGTGGAATCGGCGACGTCTTCGTGGCGCGAGTTGCGGGAAACTTCGAGAACACGGACATCCTGGGCAGCATGGAATTCGCCACCAAGGTGTCCGGCGCGAAGCTTGTCCTTGTCATGGGCCATGAAGATTGCGGTGCAGTCAAGGCAGCGATCGACCGGGCCAAGCTCGGGAACATCACTGAGATGCTGAAAAACATCAAGCCAGCCGTGGACTCGCTTTCTGATTACAAAGAAGATCAGACCAGCGCGAATCCGGAGTTCGTGCACCTGGTGGCGGAGAAGAACGTTCGACTGACTATGGCAGACATTCGTGAGCGAAGTCCGATAATGAAGGAACTGGAAGATCAGGGCCAGCTCAAGATTGCTGGCGCGCTGTACGACATGAAGACCGGAGCCGTCGACTTTCTCGACTAAGGCTGCGAGCTCGCACGCCGAACGTCCTGGGTTTTGGTCCGTGCGCCACGGAACTAGCGGTTGATGCCTTCAAAATGCCGATTTTTGCCGCTGCTGCTGATCTCAGTCTTGCGACCGGATCGGACGCCTGGCCGACGCCGAAACGGACGCAGGAATCTCGGGAGTCGTGACGGCTACGGGTGGCGCCGCTCCCGCAAGTCCGAAGCTGGAACGCTCAAGGTTTCGTCCGGACGGGGCTCGGCTACGAGATCGTCCCCAGGCTGACGGTCTGTGCTGGCTGCCGAAGATCTCGTCGACTACGTGCACTCCGCCAAAGAGGATGCGCTCGACAGCCTCGAGCGGATCCTGCTCGGTGCTGGCGACCCGGTCAAGCCGGAAGCGTGTCCACTTCGTGGGGGGGACGCGGGGGACGTCCTCCCCCAGCTCGTCGAACGCGAGAAGTTCGATCTCATCGCCATGGGGAGCCCTCGGGCGCGTGGGAATCGCCGGGTTCCTGATCGGCGAGACAGCTGAGGCACTGATCCGATCCGTGCGCTGCTCGGTGCTCGTCGTCAAGCCGCCCGGATTCGCCTGTCCCGTGGAAGTCCCAGCCGAGGAATCGCAGTAGTCGAACTGCTGGGACGGCCTTTGACCACCGTGATGCCGCAAGACCGGTTCTGCCGTGGGACTCTGGGATGCAGCTCCGTGCCACAACTGAAGCATCACGTTCGGATCGGCTTCGCCTCGCTGGGCGGCCAGAGGAGGTCTCCCTCTATCACGCGTTGAGATCGCAACCTGATCGTGCGAATCAAGATCGCGGGTGGCGCCAGCGCGCGGATGAACGCCAGCAACACCACCGTAATCGCGACTATTTTGGTCTGATTTGTCTATTTGCTCGAAGAATGAATGAGGGTCGCTTAGCTTCCGCGAATATGACGGCAGTGGACCCGATCAGATCGACACGGTGGTTGCGAGAGACGGGCCCAGCAATTCTGTTCTGGGGAACCGTCTTCGCTGGTGCGTGCTGGATCGCGGTGGGCATGTCACCGAACTCCTGGTGGATCGGTGTTCCCGCAGTGAGCGGCGCGACCGTGATCACCGTCGCGCTCGGAGCGCACACACCCCGACTTCGGTGGTCGGCCCTTCCGAGGTTCGTCTTGTTCATTCTGGCGCGGTCGATCGTGGGCAGTTTCGACGTTGCGCTCCTAGCCGTCCGGCCGAAGCGCGCGATCGCGCCCGCGATCTTTGAGCACGCGCTGCGAAGCGATCGAGGCGCCGTGGGTGTGGATAAGCATCATAAGGGTATGGCGTCTGCGAGTCGCAACCTAGGCCCCGGAGAACAGAAAGGTTGGTGCCTCCCGGCATCGTTGGACATCCTCGAGTTGACGATTCAACAATCCCC
>JAQBEG010000183.1:0-5802 GCA_032123985.1 Deltaproteobacteria bacterium | reverse complement strand
GCCATCGCCGTCGTCTTGCCCGACCCCGAGAGTCCGCTAACGAATACGATCCTCTGCTGTGTGTAATTCCCGGTCAAATGCCTTCTCCATCGACGCCAGCCGGGCTTCTGAGGATGCCACCTCCGGTCCGCAGTCGCTCATCGAGACGCTGCGCCGCATTCACCCCTTGCTTGCGAAGCTGCCAATCGCGAATGGCCAACTCGACGAGAGTCGCGAGGTTGTTTGCGGCGTGAACGGGCAGTAGAACCATCGGAACCTCGATGCCCAGGATCGTTTCATGGGGGCGCTCGAGTCCGACCCGCTCGAATTCAGCCCCCTTCTCCCAGCCCTCCAGCCTAACGACAAATCCAACCTCGCATTCATCGAGGGTCGCTTCTACTCCAAAAAGATCGGTCACGCTCAACAGCCCGAGTCCGCGAACTTCGATGTAATGGCGAATATGCTCGGGTGACCATCCGATCAACCGACGACCTTCGTCGACCGCTCTAAGTCGCACGACGTCGTCCGCAACCAATCGTTGCCCACGTCGCACGAGTTCGACGACACATTCGCTTTTGCCGACGCCGCTTGGTCCGAGGATCAGCACGCCCATGCCCATCACTTCGACCAGGGAGCCATGAAGCTGGTGTTCGGACTGGGCCTGATCGGAGTCCAACGAAGCCCCCTTCTTAGAACTTCGCGTCTTCCTCTTCGATGGCGCGAAAGATCTGATCGAGCTCATCGGCGCCGAGGAGCTTCTCGCGGAAGCTGGCATCACGGAAAAAACGTGAAATTCGGGCCAGCGCCTTCAGGTGCTGTCCACCCGATTGCTCGGGTACCACCAACAGAAACAACAGCTGCGTCGGCTGGCCATCGATCGAGTCGAAATCCACACCAGTCGTACTCCGTGCGAAAGCGGCGACGAGCCGATCCAGGCCGCCGATCTTCCCATGGGGAATCGCCACGCCCTCCCCGATCCCAGTGCTCTGAAGGGCTTCGCGCTCGCGTAGCACGTCCAGGAGCGTGCTGGCTTCGAGGGCCGGTTCGGCGGCCGCCAGCGAGATCGCCATCTCCGCAAGGAGATCGTCCTTGTTGGTCGATTTCAGGTCGAGAATCGAGGCTTCGCGTACAAGAATATCGGTGATTTTCATCAGGGGCTCCGCGGTGCGGGCGCACTCTATCAGAGACTCAGCAGACCTGCCTGCGCTTCGTCGAAGAGAGAATATTCATCGCCTCCCGGTATTTCGTCACCGTCCGGCGAGCGATATCGATGTTGCCGGCCTTGAGCATCTCGGCGATCCGTTGATCCGACATGGGGCGGATAGGATCCTCGCTCGCGATGATCTTGCGGATCTTCTCCTTCACGCTCTCGCTTGCCAACGCCTCGCCATCGAAACGGTTGATGCTCGAATTGAAGAAATATTTGAGTTCGAAGATGCCCTGCGGTGTATGTACGTACTTATTCGTCGTAACGCGGCTGACTGTCGATTCGTGCATCTCGATGTCGTCCGCGACGTCCCGTAGATTCAAGGGCTTGAGATGCGTGATGCCGAGTTCGAAAAATTTGCGCTGATAGCCGATGATGCTCTGCATCACCTTGTAGATCGTACGTTGGCGTTGATGGATCGATTTGATCAGCCAAATCGCGGAACGGACTTTCTCGTGGACGTAATCCTTGGTGTCTTTCTCTGAGGCTTTTGAGAATCCGCCGGACAAAACCTCGCGATACATCGAGCTGATCTTGAGTTTGGGGAGCCCATCCTCGTTCAGCAGAACGTGGAAGTCGTCTCCGATCTTATAGACGTAGATATCTGGTGTGATGTAGACCGGATCGTCACCACCGAATCCGCGCCCGGGCCGAGGCTCGAGGCCGCCGATGACGTCCGCCGCATCGGATACTTCCCGAAGAGTCGCGCCAGTCAGACGAACGAGTCCACGAAAATCTCGCTTCTGCAACATATCGAGATGTTCATCGACTAAATTGCGCACGAGCGCGTCGCCGATCTTCTGGATATCGATCTGCAGAAGCAAACATTCCCGAAGATCTCGGGCGGCGACGCCAATCGGATCGAGAGCTTGAATCGCCGACAGCACGCGCTCGACGTCGGCGGTCTCGGCATTCGCCTGGCGTGAGAGCTCCTCGATCGACGACCGCAGGAACCCACGCGCATCGATGTTCCCGATGATCCAGCGCGCGATCTCTATGCCCGCCGCATCGAGATCGGTAACCTGCAGCTGCCATTCGAGATGCTCTGCCAGCGTCGGGCGACGAGCATAGGTCGCCTCCAGAGAAGGACGATCGTCTTCTCCGACACCGCGACTCTCGAGTCCCGTCATCGGATTGCTATCGAGGTAGGATTCCCATTCTATGTCTGCAATCGTCTCGGCATCGCTCGGCGGGCCGTCTTCCCCAGTCGCCGTCTCTTCGTTGCTTGACTGAGCGGCCTCGACCTGAATGTCCAGAGCAGTTTTGAACTCGGATTCAGCGGACGAATCCGAGCTATCCGCGTCGGCTCCAGCCCCTTCTGAGTCCAGCTGGTCATATTCTTCGGGCGAGGCATCTTCGCGCTCGCCCTCTGTCTCTTCTTCGACGTCCGCCTCTTCGAGGACCGGATTCTCCTGAAGCTCCTGCTGCACCAGGTTGACGAGTTCGAGCTGATTCAACTGCAACAACTTGATCGCTTGCTGCAGCTGGGGCGTCATCACCAGCTGCTGCGAAAGTCGAAGCTGTTGTTTCAGTTCGAGAGCCATGAATTCCCTTCGTATCCAGCCCAGGGCAACGTCGCCCTGTCTCCCCGCCTCAGATCCTACTTCGCGTCCTCTCGACGAAATGTCTTGAGCGTTACCATGCCGCAAATCCGGCTCGTGGAAACGCCAATCCATCGTTGCATCAAGGCTGCCGTCTTGACGAACTGAACCCCCGGGGCCCGCGCTTCGAACGAAGCTTTCGTCAGTTCAAACTGAAATTCTTCCCGAGGTAGACCTCGCGCACCTCAGGGTCCTCAATGATTTCCGCCGGCGTTCCGTGCCGTAAGATCGCGCCATCCTTGATGATGTAGGCACGATCACAGATCGACAAGGTCTCTCGTACGTTGTGATCCGTAATAATGACCCCAATGCCACGACTCTTTAGCTGCTCGATGATTTTCTGGATGTCGATCACCGCGATCGGATCGACTCCCGCAAAAGGCTCATCGAGGAGCATGAATTTCGGATTCAGAACCAAGGCGCGTGTGATCTCGACGCGTCGACGCTCGCCACCCGAAAGGTCGGCACCCTTGCGGTTGGCTTTATCGGTCAGGCCGAGTTCGGCCAACAGCTCCGAGAGCCTTTCCTTACGGCGTGCGCGGCTGGGTTCGACGGTCTCGAGAATTGCGCCGACGTTATCGGCGACGGTGAGCTTGCGGAAGATCGAAGCTTCCTGAGGAAGGTAGGTTATCCCCATTCGAGCCCGGCGATACATCGGCAGCTCGGTCATGTCTGCGTCGCCGAGAAAGACCTTGCCCTCACTCGGCCGCACACTACCAGCCATCATGTTGAAGGTCGTCGTCTTGCCTGCGCCGTTCGGGCCGAGCAGCCCGACGACCTCCGCGCTGCGCACCTCGAGATCGATACCCCCGACCGCGATCTTCTCGCCATAACGCTTTACCAGTCCTGAAGCCGCCAGAATGTCGCCGCTCACATCTGGCCCCGGTCGATCGCACAATCCGACGGCGCGCTCTTTTCGGGCTGGATGACGATCGAGGCCGCACCTGCGACAACCGCCTGATCGGATGCGAGGTCGAATTCGATCGATTCTCCACGAACGATGTCACAGCCCTGTACCAGCTCAGCGCGGCCGCGGCAGGTCAGCGAATTTGATTCCCGCAGATAGATCGCCTTGTCGCAATTCGCGTGGCGATTGTCCTGAACGATATGGACTCGGCCCTCCGCCATGAGTTCGCGAGGCTCGGACTCCCCCTTCTGATAGATCGCCTCGAGATGATCGCAACGCAGGATCACATTCGCCTGACGAACCCAGACGTTTCGTTGAAAGATCAACTTTCGGCCCCCATCACGAGTAATGATTTCGGCTTCGTCGGCCTTGATCTCGATCGGAGCGTCGCTACGAAATCGCGCTCGAGAAAGCTCGCGTTCGAGCCCCGATGATGAGGAACCCGCGTCAGCACCCGTCTGGCTTTCATCGCCACTGGCGGCGGCGGCGTGTGCGTGTGCGGCATCGGAAGGGACTGCGGGCGCAGGGACCTCAGCCAACGACTCCTTTGGTGACGGTTCGATGTATCCGAGCCCGTCGAGGATCTCGACTGCGAGTCGTTCGATTGCCTCATTGACATTTCCACCACGGGGCACGACGACATCATGGCGCGAAAGCTCGGCGCCAGAGTGGCCAGAGCGAAGAACCGTTTCGACGATTCGCTCCGGGGCCGCGGAATCTTTGTCGGGCGACGACACGCGACCGACGACGATCGTATCGACAGCTGTGTTATGTGCCCAACGTCGAATCTCAGCAGCGCGCGGTTCGAACGTGGCCACTGCGACAAAGTCGCCGGGCGCAATCAACCGGTCGAGGCTACGAAGGCCGAGCTGTCGCGCGAGGGCATTGGCTACGGAAACAGTACTTGCATCTCCTGCAAACGGCGCGACGGCGATTCGTAGCGTTGGCGCGGCATGGACCGCGCCTCCCATCAATAGGCTCGAGAGCATTACGATCAAGTGACCGATCCGCACGGCAGGCCGTTCGATCAATTTGCGTCTCGGCCTAACTTTGAAACTGCGGATTTGGATCATGGTTCCTGTACGACGGCCGCCCCACCCTGCAGGCGGAAGCGCTGCTCATTCACGAAATAGCGAAAGCCCCCGCCCTCATAACGGCCATCCTCGTCGATGATCAGGACGGGCTCGTCTGTGTAGAGAAGACCTTCCTTCTCATCATAGGCAACCCAGAGTGCTTCGAATTGGCGTCCGCCCTCGATCGTGCCAATCACATGTCCGATGGCCAGAAAATCCTGCGTCGAAAGGTTCAGCTGGCCCTCATCACATTGCATTTCGAAGCCGACTCGGTCGTTTCCGGGCGCGACCCGAACCTCGACTCGCTCGAGATCGGCAACCTGCCGATCGGGGTAGAACCGAGCGCGTTCAGCGCGCAGCAGAATTTCGTTCGATGACCCTTCGCTCGCGACAAACGTCATTCCGCGAACGTGAAGAACTTGTCCGAGATCACCGTCGAGCCAGCCCATGTCGGGAATTTCGGCATAGGACGATCCGGAAGCTCCCAACGCAGAACAAGCCGTGGCCAGGAGGATGAGTGCCATCCTCATCACTTCAGATCAATCTTCTTGGCCAAATAGCGTTTTCATCGGCTCGAAACTCCCGATCCAATGCGCCGGCCGCATGATGAGGTAGTCGATCGCGACGCCAACGGGATGCAGCAGGTAGGCCACCATCCTCACCGGATGTCCGGCGTTCGAAGGATCGTATTCCTCGGCCGCGGTCGGGCTCGCTAGAGCCAACGCGACCGCCACTGACAGCGCAGCGATCGATCGTCGACCGGCTCGGTCAACGCGTTGTCCAAGGCTTTTCGGCTGGCTTCGTATCATACATCTTCTCCCTTGTCCCCGGTTCTCCGGTCGCGCGAGGCTCAGCTCCGTAGCTGCCCCACTACGCACAATGCCAATCAATCATCGGGTGACTTCCGTTGTGGCCTGAACGCCGACCTCGACATTCTCAACGAGCTTACCGGCTTGAACCCCATCCTGCCCGGGGGGCCCATGTGGTCACGCCTTCGGGTTCGATCGGCTCCCCATCGGCTCCGCACAAGTCTCC
>JAQBEG010000182.1:0-3559 GCA_032123985.1 Deltaproteobacteria bacterium | reverse complement strand
TATGCCCAAGCTCAGGATCGAAGAGTCTGCGACGCGCCGACAGGCCAGGGTGGACAGCGGCGAAGACGTGATCGTCGGTGTGAACAAATATCGTCTCGAGAAAGAGGACCAGCTCGACGTTCGAGATATCGACAATACTGCCGTGCGCGATTCGCAGATCAAACGTCTCGAAGAGATCCGCGCTGCGCGAGATAGCGGCGCCGTGCAAAAGGCCCTCTCGCATATTACGAATCTCGCGCGCAGCGGCGAAGGAAACCTGCTCGAAGCGGCCGTCGACGCCGCGCGGGTTCGCGCGACGGTAGGAGAAATCTCGGATGCCATGGAAGAAATCTTCTCGCGGCATCGCGCAGTGGTGCGCTCGGTCTCGGGTGTCTATCGCTCGGTGTATCGCAACGAGGACGAATTCATGCGTGTCCACGACTCGGTTGAAGACTTCGCAGAGGAATGCGGCCGTCGACCACGGATCCTGATCGTCAAGCTTGGTCAGGACGGCCACGATCGCGGGATGAAAGTGATCGCGACTTCATTTGCCGACCTCGGCTTTGACGTCGATGTCGGGCCGCTCTTTCAAACGCCGGCCGAGGCCGCCCAGCAGGCGATCGACAACGATGTGCATGCCGTCGGCGTATCGAGTCAGGCCGCGGGTCACAAGACACTCGTACCAGAGCTCATCAAGGCACTTCGTGAGGCTGGCGCACCTGAAATCGCCGTGGTGGTGGGTGGTATCATCCCGCCCCAGGACTACGATTTTCTTCGCGCCGAGGGTGTGGCCGCCATCTTTGGTCCCGGCACGCCGGCGACCGTGGCCGCCGACGAGGTACTCGAGGTCTTGCGGTCACGTAGAAAAGGCTGACTGGCCGCTTGTGATCAGCGTCTCTCGAATCGACCCGCGGAGTCGATGCGAGTTCGAGTGGGAGAGGGGCCGTGAGCGGCGATTCTGTGACCAGCGACTCGTCGGCAATCGAAACGGCCGCCCAAGAAACGGCGCGTGCGATTCGCGCGGGTGATCGTCGTGCAATGGCGAGAGCCATCACTCGGCTCGAGAGCACGCGTGACGAAGATCGAGCGATCGGTCAGGCCGTGCTCGAGGCGCTGATCGCGGAGAGCGGCGACGCGATTCGGGTGGGAATTACGGGGCCACCGGGGGTCGGCAAGAGCACGCTGATCGAGGAACTCGGACTGCATCTGGTCGAACAGGGCAAACGGGTTGCCGTCCTCGCAGTCGATCCGAGTAGCCCTGTGACCGGAGGCAGTATTCTGGGCGATAAGACGCGAATGGAGAGACTTGCGGTCCGCAAGGAAGCCTTCATTCGACCTTCGCCCTCGAGCGGATCGCTGGGCGGCGTCGCGGACCGTACGCGCGAAGTCATGCTGCTATGTGAAGCCGCTGGCTACGACGTCGTCTTGATCGAGACTGTGGGAATTGGTCAGTCCGAGGTCGAGGTGGCGTCGATGGTCGACTTCTTCCTTGTCATGCTGATGCCAGCGGGCGGTGACGAACTACAGGGCATCAAGAAGGGCGTTGTGGAGCTCGCCGATGCGCTCGTCGTGAACAAAGCGGATGGGGCGACGCAGAGCATCGCCGAACGAACTCGCGCCGATTACGGCGGAGCACTCGAGCTGATTCGGTCGAGTGGAAATTCCTGGCGACCTCGTGCGATCGCGGTCAGCGCGCTCGAGTCGAAGGGGATCATCAAAGTCTGGGAAACGGTTCTCGAACATCACGATCTGATGAAGGCGAATGGCCAGTTCGATGAACGCCGACGCCAGCAGTCTCGCGCCTGGATGCGGAAGCTGTTGGAGGAGGGCATCGATCGGGCGTTCCGCGAGCAGCCGGGAATGCAGGCCGCCATCGCACGGGAAGAGGAAGCGGTCGCGGCCCAGAAGACCACGCCGGCCGCGGCGGCGCGCACGCTTCTTCGCGCCTTTCGCGAATCGGCCGGGCTTGATCCCAAGGGCACCGGTTAACTGCCAAAACGATTGAAAGCCGATTCGTTCGCCCTGCGGGGTGCTGTTTTCGAGCTTTCCAGAATCCGTTCTTGATCCCCGACCGCATTCGGCCGATGGGAGGCTGCAGACACGGCGTCACGTGTCCATACGTCCCGCGATGGAGTCGAGCGATGGTTCAGATCAACATGGGCAGCAAAGAGATTACGCTCAAGGTCGTCTATTACGGTCCAGCTCTATCGGGGAAGACCAGCAATCTGCAAAAACTCCACGAGATGATGGATCCTGCGACGCGCAGCCACATGCTCACCCTCGACACCAAGGACGACCGGACACTCTACTTCGACTTCCTTCCCGTTGAGTTCGACACGGTGGGTGGTTTTTCGATCAAGATGAAACTCTTCACCGTGCCTGGGCAGGTGATGCACAAGTCGACCCGGAAGGTCGTGCTCGCCGGCGCGGATGCCATTGCTTTCATCGCAGATTCTCAACGATCGGCAGCGAGTGCGAACGCCTATTCATGGCGTGACATGGAGGCCAATCTCAAGGCGCATGGGATCGACTTCGACAATCTCCCGAAGGTCGTGCAGTTCAACAAGCGAGACATGCCCGACGTCAAGTCGTTGGGCGAGATCAAGGCCCAGTGGGGCGACACGCCGACCTTTCCCGCCGTTGCGACTCGCGGCGAGGGGATTCTCGAGACCTTCCATGCATTGATGAGGGAACTCTATCGAGGCCTCGAGGCCCGACACGACTTCTCCGCCAAATTCGCGGTCCCCGAGGAGGAATTTCTCAAGGGCGTGATGAAGAATTTCCGCCCTTCGAGTTAGACCCCCAGTCGCATGTGAGCGCGCATCCGATGATTGACACCCCAGTCAACCATGGATATCGTCGTTGCTTATCACCCCCGGGTATTCCGCTCGGAGCGCGCCCGCCGGAACCGCAATCGCGGTCCGTACGGAAGGTGAGCATCGACCTATGTCAGATTCCGCTGAGCCCCGACAAAAGAACAAGTCCAGAATGTCCAGTCCCGAGCCTGAGCCCAGTCCTGGTCTCTCGACGATCTCGGCTGCAATCGAGGATATTGCTGCAGGCAAGATGGTGATTCTCGTCGATGATGAGGATCGCGAGAATGAAGGCGATCTCTGTATGGCCGCCGACAAGGTGACGCCTGAGGCGATCAACTTCATGGCCAAATACGGTCGTGGACTGATCTGTTTGCCGCTCGATGAGGCCCGAATGGAGCTGCTCCATCTCAACAAGATGGTGCCGGACTACGAGAACACGGCTTCTTTTGGAACGGCATTCACGATCTCGATCGAAGCACGCGAAGGCGTCAGTACGGGGATCTCCGCGGCCGATCGCGCGCGTACGATTCAAGCCGCTGTCGCTGCGGACGCAAAGGCGACGGATCTCGTTCGTCCGGGTCACGTATTCCCGATCTGTGCCCGGCCAGGCGGTGTTCTGCGCCGCGTAGGTCAGACCGAGGGCTCGGTCGACCTGGCCCGTCTCGCGGGCTGCAGCCCGGCGGGCGTGATCTGCGAAATCATGAACGACGATGGCACGATGGCGCGACTGCCAGATCTCGTGACCTTCGCAAAAGAGCATGACC